>JAFPMR010000132.1 GCA_017411235.1 Bacilli bacterium
AAACTTTAAAAAGTTTGGTCAAAGTGCTTTTGATATGAATACTAAATATAAGGATTCAAGTTTCGATCCAGCATCATTAAATGATGAAAAGGAACGTGTATGCGTTATTGTTGGTTTAGAGAAATTTAAAACAATTCTTGGTGGCGAATTTGATGGCGCATTTAGTGGTTTAGTATCAATGCTTAAAGGTATGCCAAAAGTTAGTTTCATTATTGTTGATACTTGTGATAATATGAAGAAACATGAGTTTGAAGCATGGTATAAAGATACACTTTCAGGAACAAGAGGTGTTTGGGTTGGAAATGGTATTTCTGGCCAATATACTTTGAAGTCTTCTTTAAGTGCACGTATTCTTTCTGCTAAGATTGATAAGTTCTTTGGTTATTATGTTGATGGTAATACTACAGTACTTGTTAAATTTATATCTGATGCAGGAGAAGAAGTTGAAGAATATGAAACATTGTAAAAAAAGACATTTATTTGTCTTTTTTTATTTTTGTTTCGTTGACTTTGACTTGAATATAGAGTATCATTTTATGTATAAGAGTGTAGTAGATAGTAGCGGGGATTTGGTGTTTTTAGGAACTATCGTATATTCTTAAATCTACTAAATAGGAGGTTTTATTGTGAATAATAATAAAGTCTGTGTAGATTTAATCGTACCTAGTATAGAAGAACGATACAATGTTTTTATTCCTGTTAATAAGAAAACTATTGAAATTATATTCTTATTAAACAAAGCAATTAGTGATATGACTGATGGATGTTTTCCAATATCTGACAAATTATCATTAATTAATGCTGAAGACGGAACTGTTTATGATGTTGAGAACACCTTCTTGGAGAACAACATACTAAACGGAGCAAAGATTATTTTATTATAGGAGGTGAAGTTAATGGCAATGGATTTCGAGATTCATCCAGAAGAATGGCAATCAACTATTGATGGTGTTACTACTGCAAAACAAGAAATGGAAGACTCAGCTGAAGAAATGAGAAACATTATTAAAGCTAGTTTAGTTGGTGCTGGTATGACTGGTGATGTAGCAGATCAACTTGCTGAAGCTTATGATAGAGAGGTGTTATCTTCTGCTAGACAATTTGCTGACGTAGTTGAACAACAAATTCAAACAAATAAGGATAATTTAGAAAAATACAATAATATGCAAGAAGAAGCTTCTTCTATTGCAACACGTTAATTAATGGGAAAGGAATGATTATATGGCAAATCAAACATTTAATTCTGAAGACGCTGTTAATGCTTTAAATAATGCTTTAGCTGCTAATGAAGGATTAATCGATAAATTTAATAATGCTGCTAAAACATTAGAGCAAGCATTTACACAATCAGGATCATCTGTTGGTGGAGCTTTAGGTGAAGCTGCTGCTAATAGTTTCGCTGATAGTGCTGGCGATATGTTCGCTAAAGATTTACAAGTTAAGACTGAAGAATTCTTACAACAAAGAGTTCCTGAATTACTAGCTAAGATGGATGAATTCCAAAATGCTACTACAAATGCATATTCATCTACTGCTCAAGGTAACGGAACTGATAATAATTAAAAAGAATAATACTGCACTTTGTGCAGTATATTATAAGGAAAAAAGAATCTTTTTTCTTTATAATATACTTGGAGTATAGGAGGGGAATCTATGGATTTTATTATTGATGGTCGTCAATATCAACAAGTTCAACAACAAATAGTTGATACTGCCGTTAATGTTGCCAATGAGGTAACATTGATTTATGCTGCAATAGAACATATGAGAGAAGGTTGGGATTCTAAATCGTATTACGAATTCAAAGCAAAGATGGAAGAGTTCCAAGGACCTTTAAATGATGTTGTTATTGCAATGGTTTCATATGGCGACTTATTAGCTGAATTTAGTAAAGCCGTTAAATTATTCCAAGAAGGAATACAAAAAGCGTTAAATATGGAAGTTTCAACTGAGGGTGAAGACCCTGGTATTAGTGATGTAGAAATCAACTCTACATTTGAAGCCGGTACAGGAAATGCTGGTTATAGTTCGCCATTCCCTGTAAGAAGAGGCGGACCACAATTCCAGTATGATACAATCGCATAATAGGAAGAGGTGTTTAGTATATGAATGATGATGTAAGAAGTGATAGTGCCTCTTATAATAGCGAAGAATTTGGTGTTTCATTAGGTGAACTTGCTTCAGCTTTTGCAAGATATGGAGAACAACTTGAAGGTATTGCATCTGTTGGAGATGATTTCTTTGATAATAAAGATGGTGCTATATATTCCAAGGGAGTTGGAGCAGCATTATGTGAAGCATGGAATGATCATATAGCTGATGATTTTGGTGAATTTACAAAAGCTTTTGAGTCATGGATGGCAACAGCTACTGCTGAAGGAAATGTTCTAGAAGACTTCAAGAGAGAAGAAATGAATTTATATAAATCTCTTAACGATAATAATCCAACTGGAGCATATGAGTCTGACAATACTACAGTTTCTCGAATGATGCAAGAGAATGCTGTTGAATTAGATCAAACTCAATTAACTAATATCTTTGGTGACTCAGTTGAAGATATTCAAGCGTTTAGTAATCTTACTGATATGCAAGTTGAAAAGGTTAAGAGATATATTAGATATCAATGGGATCCATCATTCTTTAGTGATGATGAACTTGCTTACTATAATACTTTGATGCGTCATAATGAAGACGATGCAGAAAGACGTAGTAATGATGTATCAGGATTAACTGATATCTTTAATGAAGGCGTTGGTATTATGGGTGATGTAGGAGAAAGAGCTACGGAATTAGCTACTGAAAATATGACTCCTGGAGGTGATAGCTAATGTCAATGCAAGTTGTGTATATGGCCGATGGTGGATCTGGAAATAAGTACACCAACCTCGGTGGTGCTGTTTATAAATGGAATTATGCTTTGAGAGAGATAAATAATTTAAAAACTTTATTAAATTCCTCTACTTTAGCAATTTCTACTTCTGCCGATGGATTTAGTAAAATTGTAGAAGCATTGGACGAAGTAAAATTAGATTTAGAGACTGCTAAAGACGAAATGGTTACTTTATCAGCTCAATGTGATAATATTAAAACTACTGTTAAAAACGGTAATGCGTAGAGTAAGGAGGAATGGATAGAGGTGACAAGTAAATGAAGATACGTCAAATGAACATGGCCTTGTATAACATGAATGTATGTATGATGGATGGCGGTGGTGGAGGAGCTGTAACTAAAAAAGTAATCAGTGATTCTACTAAAATTTCTATTAATACTACAGCTTTGACTGATGCTATTGAAACTGCAGAACTGATAATAAAGTATTTTGAAGAAGGTAATGATAAATATACTTCTTACTATAATACAGTTTCATCTGAATCTGAAAGTTTCGTTGATTATGTAGAAGAAAATACTCATTATTTACAAAAGCCATATTCTTCTTACTATTTGTATGAAGATGGTACAGAAAGAACATCTAGAATTAACAGAGAGAATTCAGATAGAGAATCGCAAGCATTAGCTAGAATTAGAAATAAAGAAATTGCTTTTAACGAAAAAGTTACTTCAATTAATAATTATTATACTAATGATATTGTTCCTGCTTTAACTTTAGCAAGAAAAGTAAAAGCAAATCTAGAATATATAAGAAAATGTGTTGATTCTTTTGATGGCCTTGCTACTAAGTTTGACTTTGGTGATTATTTAACAATAGCATTAGATTTCTATATGCAAAAAGGTACATATACACCAAACGATAATGAAGAAGTATATGTTAATCAAGATACTGATGAAATTGAATATAAAAATAAAGATACTGGACAGACTTATAGTGGAAGTAACAGAAGAAAAGAAGCATTTGTTACTTCTACAGGAGCTTTTTCAGCATATGTAGCAGTTGTTATTTCTGAACAAAGAAATTTCCCACCAGAAATGACAGAGTCTATGATTTATAGTGCTATGGCTGAAACAAATGCTATGGTTACAGTTGGTGAAGAAAATGGTTGGTTCGACAAGCCAGATGATATGACTTGGGATGAATACAACGCAATGAGATTTAAAGAAGTTACTGGTATGGATTGGGATCCTGAAAAGAACCGTGATATCCTAAACGAGTACTTTGCTGCAATTGGTTTAGATGCAGACGATATTACAGCTGGTTTAATTGCTGCAATAGGAGGTACTGGTGGTTTAACTCCACAAATGGCTACTATTATAGCTGGTGCCTTAACAATGACTGGAGATTCATTATATGACTTCTCACATGATGGAAGAATGACTCCAGAGCAACAAGAAATTTGGGCTGAAGGTCTTGCTCAATCTACAATGAGTCAAGAAGATATTCAGGCTGCTGAAGGTAAAATTAATGAACATCGTGAAGCTATACAACAGCATTACGATGAAGTTGTTGCTCAACAACAACCTACACAACCTCAAGGTACACCTGGAAGAAGTGGTGGAGGCTGTGGTGGAGGTTCACCTGAATCTGGTGTTGTTAATTTTGATGACTATGATGAGATTACAGGAGAACTTAGTCCTGAACTTCAAGGAGAGGCTTTGGATACTGAACCTACTATAGGTGATAAGATAACTGGTATGATAACTACTAGTACAGACTTTACTCCTGTAGCAGAAGCTGAGATTCCAAAGGCAATCGAACCTGACTTAGCCAAATCAATTGATCAACAAGCTGCTGAAATCTACTTTAATAGAAGTCCAGAGGAAATTGCTGCAGAAAGAGCAAATGCATTATCTGCTGTTGATATGGCATTCTCTGGTGAAAATGTTGAAGCATTTAAAGATGTTCTTCGACAAGGTGGATTCAACGATGTTGATATTGATGTAATAATGAATAATAAAGAAATTGCAGTTACTGCTTATATTCTTGCTTCAGAAAGTAAGAGTTTAACAGATATTGCAAATCAATTAGCTGTTGCTAATAATATTCAAAACTTCGATACAATGTATGATAATGGTTTGAACAGAATGTCACTTGAAAATGGTCTATCTCAATCTAAGTTAATGGCTGAAGTAGACGATAGTGTACAAGATGCTAGAACTAATGTACAAAATGCTAGAAATAAATATAACGAATCAGTTAAGAAAGCTAATGATTCTATTGAAGATGCTGAAAAGAAAAAAGAAGAAATGGAAGCTGTTAAAAAGAGAATCATTGAAAAATCTGGTGAAGACCCATCTAAATGGGATGATGATGATGTTGAAGCTTATAATAAAGCAATCGAAGAGTACAATAAAGCTAATAAGTTAGCAAATGAAGCTCATAACGAAGCTATGAATAACAAAGAATTGTTAGATCAAGCTGAGACAAATCTAAAAGAAACTCAAGATAAGGTTGCTTCAGATTACTTAAATCAAAATTCTAATGAACCTGCTCAAGAAGGTCAAACACCTCCTGGAACAGATTCTGATGTTGAAGAACTTGAAGATGTACCAAGTTCAGATATACCTGGTGATGAACCTACTGGTCCAACTGCTGAAGAAATTGAGCCTGATGGTCCAGGAGGAGAGCCAAAACCAGATGAATTAACAACTGATGATATTCATCCTGACGAAGATGTTCCAACAACTCAAGCGGATGTTGTAACTGAAGAAGAACCAGTTGTTGAACCTGTTAGTGGAAGACCTACTGGTGGAAGTGTTCAAACACATGAAGATGTTGAACCTGAAAGAAAATTAACTTCTGATGATATTATGAGCCTATTCGATGGCTTAGATGAGGTATCTTCAATGGGTTCTGCTGAGAGAACATTAGATGCTGTTGACTTAAGTTCATTAGCACCTGAAGATAGAGCTATCCCAGGAATGGGAGTTACAGATGTATTTGGACAAGCTAATAATGTTAGAGGCTTAGACCCAGTTGCTCATCAAGTAACACCAAGTGAAAACCGTGGAGAAATCCTAGAACGTAATGGTATTGCTGCATTTGCAGATAGTGCTGCAAAAGAAGCTAATAAGAAGACTGATGAGTTTAAAGATAATAAATTTAATGGCATGAGTGGTTTCTCAATGAATACTCAAGGTATGAAGGGATTAGGAACTACTACAAGCTCAGGCACAAGTTCAAGTGCTAGTTCATCTGGAACTAAGAAAGAATCAGAGAACAAGAATGAAACTGTTGCTGGTGTTAAGATTGAAGCCGCAGATGTTAAGAAACATACTGATGGTGTTCTAGTTGACTCAGATGATAATAAAGTTGCTTCAGAGGTATCTGAAGATGGCAGAAGCTTAGAATATGTCGAAATAGATTAAAAAGAATAGGAGGAAAGAAAAATGAGAGAAAAATTTTTGCCAATAGGAACTGTAGTATTATTAAAAGGTGGAAAGAAAAGAGCGATGATTACAGGATTTTGTTCTGTAGCTCAAGAAAACCAAGAAAAGATTTATGATTACAGTGGATGTGTTTATCCAGAAGGTTATTTAAGTTCTAATCAAGTTTGTTTATTCGATCATGATCAAATTGAAAAGGTATTCTTTGTTGGATTTGAAGATGATGAAGAAAAAGCATTCAAGGATAAACTTAATAAGATTGTTGCTTCTATTGAAGAATCTAGTGAAAATGAGACTGCTGCTGTTTCTGCTGAACTTCAACCAGCAACTGAAGGATAGTAAAGAAAAAGACCAATTTTGGTCTTTTTTTAATTTCTTTATTGATTATATTTGAAAAAAATTATATAATTGTGTATATAAGGATATGATAGGAGAAAAGTAGGGGTTTTGGGATATAAAAATCTTATATTTTTGTAGCTTATATTCTTATGAAATTTTTTTGGAGGTGTAATGTATGGGTGCATTAAAAATGGAAAGTTCTGAACTAAGAAGTTTAGGACAAAAAATTGTTGGTAATGCTGATAGCTTTGATGGCTTAATTTCAGGATTCCAATCTGCTTATACTGCTATTACAGCAAGCGGAACTTGGGATGGCGATGATTCTGATAAGTTTAATGAAGCATGTACTAAATTTAAAGCTGATTTAGATCATGCTAGCTCTATTGTTAGACAAGTTGGTACAGATTTAGTTACAACTGCTGACGATTATGACGCTACTCATGAGAGTGTATCTGGTAGCATTGGCTCAATGCTATAAAAATTTTTGTAAGAGAGGGTGAATTTATGAATACATTTGATTACGAGCAATTCAATGCTCAATATGAAACTCTAACTAAGTTAATTGGTGGAGAAGAAACTGATCCATCTACAATAAATGGTGTTGTTGTAAATAGTAATACTTCAATATCTAATGGATTAGAATATGCTGAAAATAGTGCTTGGGCAAGTTCTAAACTAAATGAATGGAACGAATTAATGCCTGGACTTAAAACTCAATTGGCAAATTTAAATGTTATGCTTCAACAAGCTAAACAAGCTTGCGATGCTTACCATCAATTTGAACTTGATCATCAAGGAGTTAAAGAAAGTTAATTTTTATAATTTGATGTACTGCTTATAAAGTAGTACATTGCAAGATGCTAAATGAAAGATTTAGCGTTTTACAATGTATTGTTTTACAAGTTTATTGTGAAAGGGATGTTAGTTATGGCATGGGATTTTACTGCGGATAGCGAAATACAAACTGAGGTTTCTACAAATCTTAATACTTATGCTGATACTTTTGATGCTAAAGTAGGAGAAATGTATGGAAAAATTGATGAAATGGGGACTTACTGGGTAGGTGAAGATTATGATTTATTCAACACTGGTTGTGCTGGATATAAAAATGCATTAACTGACCTATCAAACAGTATCAGATTATATTCTACTCATTTTGCTCATGTTTCAGAAGGAACTGTTGAACTAGCTGCTGGTCTTATTGAAATAATAAACAATATGACTGAGTTCTGTGGCTCTGGTGGTTCTGCTACTGGTGGCCAAGGAGGAGATCCTAATGGCGGTGGAACTGGCGACCCTAACGGTGGAGGAACTGGTGATCCAAATGGTGGAGGCACAGGAGATCCTGCTGGTGATCCTGGAGAAGAAAATCCTCCAACAAGTGGAACTCCTAATGGAGCCGATAGAAATGGTGATGGCTCAGTTAGTTACGGAGAAAAAGTTGGCGGAAGATATTCCGACGATTGGAATGGTTTTAAACAAGACGTTTCTGATAGATGGAATAGTACTGATGGTATCATAGGTAAAGCAGTTGCTTGCGTAGAAGTTGCTGGAGAATTCGGAAACTTTGTTGCAGATGCTGTTGGTGATACAGTTCAAGCGGCTGTTGATACAGTTGATTATGGAGCTAACTTCTTATTTGATTTAGGAACAGGCCGTGGAGGTTCTACTACAAATGATTATTGGTCAAGTATTGGCGAAGATTATAGTGAAAACTGGCATACATTTGGTGAATCAGATAACTTCTTAACTGGCGCAGGAAATGTTGTAGCTGGTGTTGTTAGAACTGGTGTTGACGTTGGTCAAACTATAATCAATGCTGGTGCTACTGCTATTGATGCAGTTGTTGATGCTGGCGGCTGGGTATTAGATAAAATTGGTGATGGAGTAGGCGCTGTATTAGGCTGGCTATTCTAATAAATAGAAATAAAAAGGAGTGTTATTATGACTGATGACAAGAAAAAAATGTTAGTTGCTGAAAGAGTTGTTATTTTACAAGCTTTTTCTGAGTATTATTTAACAAAAACTCAAGGCAAAACTTTTGGAGAGGCTTTTCCTGATGAGAAAGATGAATATGCTGTGCTTAATAAAAAGCAAATTGAATTATTACATCAATTCTTAAAAGATGAATATTCTGAATATGGCTTAGATTTGGAAAAAATCTTAGCTGAAAAGGGAGAAGTATTTAACGGCACTGATTTAACTCCATTTGAGAGTAAAGAATTAGTTCGTTTAGCTGATGAAGCTATTGCTTTAAGCGCTGTAATTATTAAGAGAAAAGAAAGATTATATAAAAAATAATAAGTGACAAACAAGTAATGATCATAGGGAGATGATTTTAATGGCAGAGAGAACTTTCGATTATGAGAAGATTGCCGAAGTTTATAAATCAATGCAAACGATTACTGGCGACGCTGGTAGTCCTGATTCTTTGGCTGGTACTTTGCATTTAGCGGATAAAGAAATGGAAGATAAGGTTGGTGTTGAGTTACAAGCTCTATACGGACCACTTGCAAATCAATTAACATTGGATTGGCAAAACTTCTCTTCTAATTTCCCTAATTTTGTTAATAATTTTAACAATTGGGCCGCTGCTGTATCAAAAGCTGCTGGAGATTATTCTGAATTCGAAGCTAGAATTCAACAAATGCGTGCTGATAATCCATTAGGTGTTGCAAGTGATGGTGCAACTAACAATCACATTGAGACATCATATTATCAGACTTATGCAGATGCTAATATTGAACAATTCCAAGTAGATGTTGCTAATTTCGAAGCTAAAGAAATTTATGATCTTACTGGTGCTTATTACTCTCTAGCTAGTGCTACTGAGAGATTAAAGAAGCATAAAACACAAGCAATTGTTGAGGACGTGTTCTTGGCTGCTGGTGCTGCGATTTGTTTATATAGTGCTGGATCATTAGTGGCTTCATTATTCAAGCCTACTGCTCCAGTACCTTCTAATCCGACTCCTCCGAGTCCTGGTACTGAATTAGTTCCTGTAAATCCTGGAGGTACTCCTGCGGTTACTGCTCCTCCTGGATGGACTGGTACTCCTGGTGGTACTCCACTATTAGGAAATGGTGGAGGTGTAATGCCTATTGATACTGCAATATCTCAAGCTTCTGCAAGTGGAAATCCTGCCTTAGCTTCCTTGATGGAATCTGCTAAAGCTAGTGGATGTACTAATTTAGTTGCAGATTCAACTGGTACATTAGTTCAAGCAATAGATGGTAGTGGTCATGTTATGTATACATGGACTGCTGGAACTCAAGCAGCTAGTGCTACTTCTACTATGTCATCTGCTGCTAGTGCTGCATCTACTATGTCATCTGCTGGATCAGCTGCGAGTGGAACTGCAGAAATACTAAGTTCTACTGGAGAAGTTATAGGAACTACAACATTTAGTGAAACTGCTGCAACAACTGCTTCTTCTGCTGCATCTCATGGATCAGCTGCTACTAGATTATGGGCAGCAATGCGTGGAGCTGGTGCTAAAGCAGGTACTGTTTTAGGTGATGTTGCAGGTAAAGCCGGAGCTGCAAAAGATGCTGCTGTTGGATTTATGAAAACTCATAAAGTTGCTACTGCACTTGGTGCAGCTGGCATTGTAGCTGCTGGATCAGCTGCATTAAATAATAAATAAGAAAATAATAATAATAATACATTAATATAGAGTTTGGAGGTGCTGTTATGGCAACTAGAAGTACTGTTATTGACGATACTAAGTATACTTGCGATTATGATCTTTCAGACAGTGGTGGTTTAAAATATAGAACACTTACTGACGACGTACGAGCTATATTCGATTTCTTGAAAGTTGATATTCCTGGCAAGTTAGACGAGGCTGCTAATTATATTAATGAAGCCGCTGCCATTACTGATGCATTTTATTTCGAGAATGGATCAAGTGTTCAAGATATCAGTGAAGCCGCTACGAAATTAAATAGCGACATCAATGATTTGAAAACAGGATTAACTACATTACATCAAGCTTTTATGGCTGATATTGATCAAGTTAATGCTGAACTTGAATACAATTTTGGTTGGGTTGTCATTGGAAAAGCCAGTGGTGTTACTCGTAAGAAAAAGATTGAAAATGAAGGGTAGGTTTACATTGTGGCAAAAGTTAATTTAAATAACAGTGAATTTGAAGAAATTCAGAAGAAAATCGACTCTGCTAAAAACACAGTTACTGAAGCTATGGATGTATGCTGGAGCGAAGGATTTGCTAATGCTAAAGCTCAATTGTGTGGCGATGGCGCGTTATTACGTTCTTGCTACGATGATGCTGAATCTAGTTATCATACTGTAAAAGGAATTAGTGGAATTGTAATTGGATGCGGTACTGCTGCCGTATGTGCTGGATCAGCTGCTATTGCGGTTGGTGGATGTACAGCTAGTGCAGTATTAGCGAGTTGTGGATGGTTAGCTGCATTATGGCCTGTTGGTACAATAATTGCTGGTATTATTGCTCTTGCTTGTCTTGCTATAGGTATTGTTAATATAGTTAAGGCTAATCAAGAACCAGAGTGGAAATATGAAGCAAGAAATATTTTGGAACAATTAATACTTGCTTGTTATACAGGTGATGATGTTAACTGGTATGCACTTGCTAATTTAGAAACTAAGTTAGAAAATGTTAAGTTGTCATTACAAGCCATTCTATTAAAGGTCGCTGACTTTAATGCACAATATGCTAATTTAAGTGAGTCAGCTAATGAAGTAGGTTTAGGTGATAAGCTTGCTTTAGCAGATGATGGTGTAACAGTTACAAATATTAATACTTCTGTTACTATTGATGGTAAAGAAGTTGAAACTACTGTAGCAGAAGCAATGAATGCTTTCTATACATATACAGCTACAGTTACTGCTGCTGAAATAGAAGCAGAGTACATGCATCAAAAATATCCTGATTTGGATATCGATTTCTCACAAATTGTTAGAAATGCAAACGGATTCATGACTAGTACATTATCTAGTGGATTATATTCTAGAGAATTCGTTGATCATATTTTACCTGAATATAGTGCTTCATTAGATGATGCTAAACAAGGTGCTATAACAGGTGCTCATGGACTTGGTCTTGAAGGACTTGAGACATTACTTGGATTTAACCAAGGATTACTTGGTGATTTAGGATTATATGCCGGTTTAATTGGTACAACATTCTTACCAATTGATCCATGGCCTGAAGATATGCGAGGCGGTGGGGATCCTGATACAGGAGCTAATGATACAGATCCTGGTACACCTCCACCAACAACTCAAGAGACAACTCCTCCTACATCACATACTCCTGGATGTAGTAGTCCTGGTTGTAGTTCTCCTGGATGTAGTAGTCCTGGATGCGGTGGTGGTATTCCAACAAATCCACAACCTGAGACAGTTCCTGAAACTATTCCAGAAACCAGTCCTGATACTACTCCTGGTAATGAGGTTGAAATTGAACCAGTTGATGAGAGTGAAATTCCTGAAGAAGAATTACCATTCGATTATGGCATGGGAGACGAAGTTGACTATGATAAGTTAGCTCGTGAAGCATACGAATTTGGTGATACTGCTGAAGAAATTGCTAAACATCAACAAGAGTTACTTGATGAGATTGAAAAAGCTTATGAAGATGGTAACCTTGATGGTTTAAGAGAAAAATTAAAAGAATACGGATTCAGTGGACCTGAAATCGAAGCTATTCTTGCTGATAAATATCAATGCATTAAGACAATGATGTATTGTGATAAGCGTGAACAATTAGCTAAGTTAGCACAAGATTTAGCTAAGGCTGATGGTATTGAAGATTATGATACTAAGTTCGATGATGCAATTGATTATGATAAAGAATTAACTGGTAATGAACCAAATGAATTATTGATGCTTGCTTCTGAAGATGAAACTTGTCTAAAAGCTTACGATACAATGAAGGAAGCTCAAGATGCTTATAAGAAAGCTCTTGATGAAGCTAATCCAATCATTAAGGAAGCTAATGATAAGAAGAAAGCAATGGAAGAAATCAAAGCTAAATATGAGAAAGAGTTCTCTTCTGAAGATACTACTAAGTGGACAGAAGAAGCAGCTAAAGAATATAATGAGGCAATTAAGTCTTATAATGAAACTGCTAAATCTGCTGCAGCTCAAATTGCAACAGTAGAAGCTGCTAAAGTAACATATCAAGAAGCTAGAACTTCATTTGAAACAGCAGAAAATAATTATTATGAACAAATAAGACAAGATCAAAATTTACCTGTAAATACTGATGATGGTGGTTCTGGTGGTTCTAATGATCCAACACAACAACAAGATGGTGGAAATAATGGCGGCAATGAAGGTGGAGATAATAACACTTCAGGCGATAGCCAAGAACAAACAGAATTACATACAGATAATGTATTATTTGATGAAAATGGTGACATTATATTCGATATGAATCAGACTGGTGAAGTTCAAGGTGCTACATATGAAACTGGAGAAGGAGATTCAGTTTTAGATACTGGCGATCTTGAAGGATTAATTTAATGATATTTCTTTAAAGGAGGAGGTTACCTCTTCCTTTAAAAAGAATATATAAGAATAGGTTGGTGAATAAATGAAAACTGATATATTACCTATTGGTACAGTAGTTTTACTTGAAGGTGGTACTAAAACTCTTATGATTACTGGTTATAAGATGAAAGAAAAACCTGAAGATACTAAAGTATACGACTATGTTGCTTGCGCATTCCCTGAAGGATTTATGGAACAAGTATATACCTTGTTTGATAATAATCAAATCCATGATGTACTATTCGTTGGTTGCATGGATGGTGTTAGTGAATACGTTGATAGCATTCAAAGTGGAAGCATTTCACATAGTATGGATGCATTTGGTATGGAAAATGAAACAGGAAAAACAACATCTGTTAGAAGACCTAAGAAAGTTGAACCTACAAATGTTCTTTCACTTTCTGAAGCCATTGCCAAATATACTAAGCCAAAGATTTCTGGTGGTCAAAGTAAAGTATTTGATCCAAGTTCAGTTAAAGAGAGTGATTGGAGGAACTTTATAGATGAATAAAAATTTTCTACCATTAGGATCAGTTGTATTACTTAAAGGCGGTACTAAAAAAATCATGATTAATGGTTACTGTATGGTAACTGCAGATAAGCCTGATAAGAGATTTGATTATCGTGGATGTCCTTTCCCTGAAGGAATTCTAGATGATAAAGGTGTTGCTTTATTTGATCACGATCAAATTTCAGAAGTATGCTTTGAAGGATTTAAAAACTATGATTCTATCGATTTCTTAGACAGATTGTCAATGATTATAGAAAAACAAGGAAAGTAACTAATTTAGTTACTTTTTTCTTGCATTTATATATTTTTTATGTATATAATGTATTTAGCGTTTTTACTTAGACTTTAAAAGATCACTTTTAGGAACTATAGGTGGATTTTACCCTTTTTTGTTTGAAATCTATAGTTCTGTTTGTTATGATAGAAAGTGATGGTGATTATATGGCAATAACAGGCAGAGATT
>JAFPMR010000133.1 GCA_017411235.1 Bacilli bacterium
GTAAATGGTTTTGCTATATCATGGAATAACATAGCTAGTCTTAACTCTAGTTTAGGTTCTATTGCTTTCATAGATGCAAATGTATGATTTAATGCATCATAGATATGATGAGGATCATTTTGATTGAAGTTTTCTAATAATGTTAATTCTGGTATTACTTCGATAAATATTTCAAAGTATTTTTTAATATAGAATTCACTTCTAGGAGTAACTAATAGTTTAGATAATTCATCTCTAATTCTTTCGGGAGCTACTGTTTTTACTAGTTCTTTGTTCTCTATCATGTATTCTTGTGTTTCTGGATCAATACGCATTGCGTATTCTGCAGATAATCTAATTGCTCTAAAAATACGTAATGGATCTTCTTTTATTAATGAGTCATCTTCACCATTTATTTTGATTACTTTGTTCTTTATATCTAAGACACCGCTACTATAATCGATTAGTCCATCTTCATCAGAATATGCTAATGCATTCATAGTAAAATCTCTAGTAGCGAGATCAGCTTCTAGAGTATTTTCTCTAGTACGATATTTAGATATTTCCATTGGGAATTTAGCGTTTACAATACCAAGTCTTGAATCGTTTTCTCCACAGTAGAATGTATTATAGTCTTTTAAGGCTTTTTTGATTTCTTCTAATGGAGCATTTGTACTGATATCATAATTAGATGGTTTAGTTTCCATTACCCAATTTCTGACGGCTCCACCTATGATATAGGCTTCATAACCATGTTCATTAATTATGTTCAATACTTCGTTTACTGGTTTTGGAATAACTATATTCATAGATGTCCCTCCAAATCTTTGTACCCTCTATATTATTATACTTAAATTTGTCAAATTTGTATAGTATAAAAAAATAATATAGATTACTCTATATTATCTTTTTTCTCCTCATTTTTAGGTTCTTCTACAACTTTTGGTTCTTCCTGTTTGTTTTTCTTTTTGATGTTTAATCTTTCATCAAACATAGCAAATAAGATTAATGTTAAACCTATTATTAGGACATAAATGTATATTGGTATACTTGCCCAGAACTCTAATGTTTGTTTAATTATATGAACTATCATTGCTCCTAATGAGAAATATAATAGTGTTTTATATTTGTTAATAAATGTAAATAAACTGATTATAAAGAAGATTATTATCATCAATATAGCATCTACTGGTTCATTAATCATTATTAATGAAAGAACTGTTAGAATGGCAAATGAGATACCTTCAAATAATGGTAGTTCCTTTGATTCTTGATTGAATACTAGTTTTGAGGTTGCTATTAGAGCCATAAATAATCCTAAGAAGTACACAGAGATGTAATGAACGTCTAAATCACTTATTCCTTTGATATATAATCCTAAAACACTTATGATACTTGTTAGGATAAATAGTTCTCTTTTTTCTTTATTTGTCATAAAGTGTAAGATACTCCAAATACCTAGTGCTAAGAAGACAATATATCCACTAGCTCCTAACATTTCTAAACCGATGATGATAGCTAGGAACGAAATAAATGTATAAATGTTAATCTTTTCTTTAACAGCTGATAAGATTGAATATACTAATACTAATGATGAACATAGTAAGACGTTTATTGTTGTTGCTTCTTTAGTAAATAAAGATAGTGAACATAAGGTAGGAACCATTAGATAATCTTCTATTTTTGGTTCCATCTTACTATAAATAATCATTAATAGTAATGGAATTATTACTGTATATTCTGCTTCTTCTTCTAGTGTAGCAAAACCAAGTATTATTGATTCTATTGATAACATTATTGGTATGATGTGTTTAGAAGATGAATCTTGTAATGATGGAAATGCTTTCTCAACTAGATATACTAATACGGATGTTAAGATTAAGACATATTTTGCTAGATGATCTAGTTCTAATTGGAAACATAAGTCTACAAGCATTATTGTAAATGCTGCATATGCTGCTATTTTAAATGCTGGTTTATTCTTAGGAAAGAATAATAATAGCATTAAGAAGATTAAGAATCCTGTTAAATAAGTTAATGTATCAAAGTAACTATGATTTGGATTTATTATATTAGATAGTGATACTAATATAGTGAAACCAAATATTAACCATTGTAGAGTTTTCTTGATTGTTTCTTTTTTAGTAAATTTAGCAAATAACAATAATGGTATTATGCATATTAAATATAATAATGATTTTGGTACATCAAGTGTGCTTATAAATGATAGTGATAATACATAGTTAATGAAGAATAAGTATAAGCATTCTCTTTGTTCTTCTTCATCTGATTTAAGTACATACATAGCAAAGAATAAGACTGTGTATATAATAAATGGTAAGTAGTACCAAATTATATTTTCATTTATAGCTCCTACTTTAGCACCTGTCATTGTTAAGATAATAAATATTATATTAACAATGTTATATGCTTTTCTGTCTAAATAGTTTCCATGTAATAGAATATAAACTATTGTAGTATATATAGATAGTAAGATACATAGAATGTATTCTGTATCAATAAATATTGATAAGGAAATTATTGCTAGTATTTCTAAAAAATAACTAAATATTTTAATAACAATGTCTTCTGTTTGTTTAGCATATAATTTATAAGATATAGCAGATACGACGAATGATGCCATGAAATATAATGAAGCATATTCACCGCCAATAGATAGTTCATCTCCGATTAATTCAAAGCATGATAATGATATTAATACTATTGGGATAAATAATAGTGATAAGTATTTGAATACTTTACCTGTTTTAGGTATATCCAATTTATTATTACATATCTTATAAGAAGCATAGAATACTCCTTGGATAAATACTAGTATAAATGGTTTTATTATATTAGGTATATCATCCCAAGATGATGTTAAGAAGACTACTGTAGCAAATACTACTAAAGCAGCACCAATTATCATTAATACTGAGTTTGATATTTTAGTTTTATCAATTGGGTCTTTAGGAGGTTTTACTTCTACTTGAGGTTCTTCTCTACCTTCGATTATTGGCATACCTGTTTGAGTATTATAACCAGTTACTTTTTCTCCTTCATATAATGGAATACCTGTTTGAGTATCGTAGCCAATTATTTTACGAGTTTCTACTGGTTTTTTTCTTTTGTTTTGATCTTCATAAATAGCAATTGCTAATATTATTCCTATTACTATAATTAATGTCATTTTTATCACTTCCATTTATTAATTATCTTCTTTAGTTAATTTTTCTTTTAGATTTAGAATAGATTTATTTAACTTAGTATAATTAAATTTATCTGGTATTATAAACCATTCTGGTTTAGGTATATTATTTTTTCTTAGTAAATCTATTACTTTATCAGATACTCCTAATTGATAAGATATTGGTAGTATTTCTAATAAGTAGTTTTCATTTAGTTCTTGGATTCTATCTAATTCTTCTTTAGTTATTGTGTTTATAAAGTTGATGAATCCTTCTCTTTTGTTGTATATGCCTTGACCATAAATAGTTCTTTTTGGCATATATTTATAAATTACTAAGATTATAAATGAACATATTAAACTAACTAAGAATGCTATTAAGAATCCTATATTTCTTTGGAAAGAAGGTATAAGACATACTACTAAGATTGTCAGTAATAATGCTAAGAACATACTTGTTTTATCTTTTTTAGATTTTACATTAACGTTTTTTACGAATTTAATTAAGATATATAGAATAAAGATACTTAGTATTACTGATAATGGTAATAGTGAAAGTGTATTTATTTCTATGAATGGTAGTGATGTTATTAATACTAAGATTAATGCTATCATTAGTAGTAATATATTCTTAATTTTTTCTGGTTTGTCTTCAAAGTATTTTTCTTGTTCATTTTGTTCTTCTAAGTATTTTTTTATTGTGTCAGAAGCTATTTTGTATTTTCTCTTTAAGTATTTAGATTCTACACGATCTGCTTGATATATTTTACTTTTATTATCTTTCTTTTCAGATACTATATTTAAGTATTCAGTTAGAGATATGCTCTCTCCTGCTCTAAATATTGTTTTAAAGAATAGAGCTTCTGTATAATTTGATTCTCTATATTCTTTATTTTTCTTTAAATAGTATTCTTCTTTTTCTTCTACTATTGTTAAGTATCCTTTAGATGCTAAGTTTAATAACATATAATAGTTATCTTCATCTGTTATTTTTCCATGATCTGCTAAAGCAAGATGTAATGGAGTTATGTTTCTTGAGAATTTAGATGTTTTTTCTATTCTAGTTGGTAAGTCTTTGCCAAATAAACGCCATAATAAGTAACTAAATACTGTTAATATAAATGGTATTACAATACAAATAACTGTTGCTGAACTCATATAGAATTTTCCGTAGTCTACAACTACTAAGATACTTTGATCTGTTGCTATCTTTTTGTTATATGTTCCTGTTACTGTATTTCCTTTAACAGTAAAATCTACTAGTTCCGTAATATCATAATTACCATTGTAGATTGTTATGTTATTAACTGTTACTGGGTTTGGTAATTCGATATTAAATGTTACACTATTGATATCGTTATCATAGTTATTTTCGATTTCAAATTCATATAAATTATTTTTGCCTTCTTTTGCTTCTATATCGTAGTTAATAGTATATGTATCAGCATTATAACGAGAATATAGTTTTGCTATACTTGTTTCGTTTGTTTCAATAGTATAGTTTTTATCTACTTTAAAACTATGTTCTTGATCATTCATATTTCTTACTATATATTTTTCGTTACCAAAGAATTTTACTTCTATTTCTTCTTGATAATTATATGTATGATTTTTATTAACTGTAACATCTATTTGATATTTTTCTATATCGTAATCGTTACTAGCTAATACTATTAAAGGGAATAATAGTATTAATAGATATGTTATTTTTTTCACTCTAATCACCCTATTTTATTATATCAGTATTATTATAATATATTTTGTTATTATACTTCAATTGATTTTTCTTTTTTATTATTTTATTTATGATATAATTATTATTAGAATAGGAAGGGATTCAGTATGATAGAAGAGAAGATCTTAAAGCTTTGTATGAAAGTTAATGGTGTGATTGCTTACTATCCACAATATAATCAAGTTGCTCAAAAGCCATTAGAACCAGATCCTGATATGGTTGGAAAATATGGTTGGAATAATGGTTTTGTTTCTTTTGTAACTTCAGATGGTAGTTATTATGTTACTCCATATTGTGTAGAAGTAGTTGATTATTTAGTTAGTCATGGATTCACTAATGGATATATTTATGTTCCATTCTCAAATATGGATGAACCTAGTGATGGTATTCAAGCACAAGCATGGAAGAAATTATGTTACGAAGCTAAAGAATTACATAATCAAAAGGAAAAGGAAAGAAGAAAAGAAGAAGTTAAGAACATTTCTAGAGCTAAAGGTATTAAAGAATTACCTAATGAACTTTATGAAATGGCTTTAAGAATTCCTAGTGATGGTTTAAGAATTAGACAATTCCTTAATGATGAAAGTGTTACTAACCCTGTTCCTGTATTTAATTTAAGAGATGCTATAGGTACATATAAACAAAATAATAGTAGAGTTGTATTTGTAGATGATAAAGGTCATACATATGTAACTCCATATTGTCATGAAGTTAGAGAATTATTAAAAGCTTCTGGATATGTTGAAGGAGAACTATTTGTTCCACTATCTAATGGTGAAGAAATAGTTGATCCTAATACTAAAGATATTTGGGAAAAATTATGTATGGGTGCTAAAGTATCTTCTAACATGAGAAGAACAGAAGAAAAGAAAGTTCATATGGCAGAGATTGCTAGAGCTAAAGGTATTGCTGAATTAGCTCCAGATATTTATAGATTAACATTTGAGATACCTCCTGAAGGTGTTGAAACAGTATGGTATGGTGAACAAACAGATATTACAGAACCTGTAAGTGAATGGAGTTTAGATACTGCTGTTGGTACTTATTGTCAAAACAATGGTAGACTTGTATTTGTTGATGATAAAGGTAGAACTTATGTTACTCCTTTCTGTTCTGAAATAAGAAGTGTTTTAGCTAAGTCTGGTTATAGAGAAGGTTCTCTTGCTGTTCCATTCTCTAATGGTGAAATGCCTGTTAATGAAATTGCTGCTCTAAGATGGAAACAATTATGTAATTTAGCTAGACAAGCATTTGAAAAACGTGAAGAAGAAAGAAAGATAATTAAACTTAACGATTTAGCTAGAGCTAAACATGTTAAAGTATTACCTATTCTTGCTTATCAATTATCATTTAAGATTCCTAAAGAAGGATTTGAAACTATCTTCTTTGAATCAGATAAAGATATTACTAGACCTGCCCGTGAATGGGAATTAGAAAAAGTATTAGGAACTTATTGTCAAAACAATGGTAGACTTGTATTTGTTGATGATAAAGGCGATACTTATGTAACTCCTCATTGTGAAGAAGTTACTGAAATACTTAAGAGTGCAGGATATAAGAAAGGTGCTCTTGCTGTTCCATTATCTAATGGTGAAAAGATTGTTAATGAAGATCTTAGAAAGAAATGGGAAGCATTATGTTCTAGATTACCTGAAGCTGGTAATTAATACAAATAAAAAACTAACACGATGTGTTAGTTTTTTTATTGTATATTTTCTGATATATCTGTAAGTTTTAAATTAAAATCACAGATTGAGTTTTGAATTGAATTTACTAA
>JAFPMR010000134.1 GCA_017411235.1 Bacilli bacterium
AAATTAGATGCTGAAGAATATCTAACTAGTGAAGTAGAATACTTAGATAAACTAGCATTTGAATTAGTACCAGATCCTAGTGTAGATTATCTAACTAAAATAAAAGCAATATCTAACTATATAATAAAACAATTAAACTATTCAGTAGATATCATCGAAGAAACTGATAGATATGATGAAGTATCCAAAGTATTAAATGAATATCCTTTAAGATATGCTCTTAACTTAAATGATGACTATGAAGAAGTATGTATAAACTATGCTTGTTTATTCCAAGCTTTAGCTAATAGAGTTGGTCTAGATAGTACTCAATTAATGAGTAATGGTCATACATGGAATCAAATAGGAGATAAGTATATTGACTTAACATCTTTAGATGGAGCAGTCTTTGTAACAGAAGATGATAAAAGATATTCATTTGAAGAACTTCTAGAAATCGAAAAAGATATTCCAGATAAATATTACTTTGTAAAAGATAAAACAGATCCTAGTTATCAAGAAGTTTACCATATAGAAGAAGCAACTAATATAGATAACAATATAGGTTATTTACAACCTAAAAAACATAGTATTTATGAAACTGGTATGCAAGTATCATCTAATCTCCTAATCTCTATTTGCTTTATTACTTTGCTTAAAATCATAGCGCAAGCATATGATTACATAAGATATCGTAAACTAGAAAAAGAAATAAATGACAAGATAGAGAAAAGACTACTATCTTAATATAAAAAAATATGGTAGAATAAAGTAGAACTATAAAATAAAAAGAATTGCAAAAAATTCTTTTTTCAAGTAACAAATTGTGATATACTTCATTTGTTGCGCTTAAAGAGGGATACTTATGGAAGAAATAAACTTAAAAGAACTATTTGATTATATTAAAGAAAGAATACTTATAATGGCTGTTATCATACTAGCAGTATTAATAGTAGGTAGTGCATATTCACTATTTATAAAAACACCATTATACAAATCAACATCTACATTAGTATTAGTAAGTGATGAAGGAACTTCAACAACAACTTATACTACACAAGATGTAACTTTAAATAACCAATTAGTAAGTACTTATAGTAAGATCGTTACATCACATAGAGTAATCGATACAGTAATCGATAATCTAAAACTAGATTACTCATATAGTGAAGTAGTAAAAGAAGTTGCTGTAACAACTGAAACCGGTACTCAAATCATAAAAGTATCAGTATCAGATCCAGATAAAGCTTTAGCAGCATCTATTACTAACGAAATCGTAAAAGTATTTGGTGAAGAAATCAAAAGTATCTACAAATTACAAAACGTATCTGTAGTAGATAAAGCTGAAGAAGCTAAATCTCCTTCAAACGTTAACTATATTAAAGAAGCTATTATTTATATTTTAGTAGGTGTTGTCCTAGCATTCGGTGTTGTATTCGTAATCTTCTACTTTGATACATCAATCAAGAGTGCAGAAGAAATCGAAAACAAACTAGGATTACCAGTAATTGGTGTAATACCTAAAGTAAAGGATAGAAAATAGGTGAGTACGATGGCAAATACAGATTTATTAATGAATACAAATTCTCGTTCAATGTTTGCAGAATCTATTAAAAGTATTCGTACTAACTTACAATTCTCAGCAATTGATTCAGAATTAAAAACAATCTTGATTACATCACCAGAAGCTGGTAATGGTAAATCATTCATTGCTGCTAACTTAGCAGCAGCATATGCTCAAGAAGGAAAAAAAGTACTAGTTATCGATTGCGACTTACGTCGTGGTAGACAACATACAATCTTTGAAGTACCTAATCCTCAAGATGGTGGATATTCAAACTTAATACTTAACTACAAAGAAGAAATAAAACTATCAAGATATGTATTAAAGACAACAAACAAAAATATCGATTTAATTCCAAGTGGACCAACTCCACCAAATCCTACTGAATTATTATCAAGTAGGAATAACTACGGAGTTATCAACAGTTTAAAACAACATTATGATATAATCATCCTTGACTGTGCTCCAGTATTAGGAATTAATGATACACAAATGTTATTAAAATATTCAGATGCTAACATCGTAATAGTAACATCTGGCGAAACAACATTTGAAATACTAGAAAGAACTAAAAAACAATTTGAACAATTAGGTTCAAAAATTGATGGAGTAGTAATCAATAAAGCAAACGTAAAAGGAAGTAGTTATTACTACTATACAAATGATTACTACACTAGTACTACAAAGACAGATAAAATAGAAAGAGTAGAAAAACAATAAGAAAGAGGTGACGAAATGAACGAACAAACTGCATCTTTTGCAATAACGTTCAAAGAAAGTATGTATCTTTTCGTTAAAAGAACCTTTGATATTATAGTAGGAATACTAGGATGTTTATTATTAATACCTGTAACTATAGTTATTAAAATAGTAAACATGTGCAATGGGGATTTTGGTAAAGTGTTCTTCACACAAGAGAGAATTGGCAAAAATGGTAAACTATTTAAATTCTATAAATATAGATCAATGGTACCTAACGCTGATAAAGTCTTAGAAGAATTACTAGCTAACGACGAAGAATTGGCAAAAGAGTATAAGAGAAATAAAAAGTTAAACAACGATCCAAGAATAACACCAGCAGGAAAAATAATTAGAAAGTTCTCAATTGATGAACTTCCTCAATTTATCAATGTCCTAAATGGAACAATGTCATTAATTGGTAATCGTCCATACTTACCAAGAGAAATACCTGATATGGGAGAATCATATGATGAAATTATCTTAACTAAACCAGGTATTACAGGTTTATGGCAAGTATCAGGAAGAAACAACATCCCATTCTATAGAAGATTAGAATTAGAATCATATTATTCTAGACATTATGGAATAAGAATGGATACAAGAATCTTCTTTAAAACTTTCAAAGTAGTATTCTTTGGAAGAGGAGCAAAATAAAATAGTAATGTAATAACATTACTTTTTTTATTTTCTCAATTGTGATATTATTTATATAGAAAGTAGGGAATAACATGGACCCAATAGTAAAAAAGATTTTAATAGGTATTGCAATCATTGCTTTAGTACTAGTACTAGTATTTGTAATAGATAAAGCAACTAAGAAAAATGATACCAAAAAAGAAGAAACTAAAGTAGAAGAAAAGAAACCAGAAGAACAAGAAGTAGAAAATCCAGATATTAATGATCCTGATGAAGTACCACTACCTCAAGATAACATTGTTAAAACAATAAAATGTACATATGAAGGAGAAGAACATAATGTAGTATGGGAAAAATCATATGTAGTATTTAGTTTAGATGAATTCAATAAAGTAGTAATAAGAGAAGATGTAAGAGAATACAAATTTGAAAAAGTAGATATAGATGATTACATCAATAATAAAACTTTAACAGTAATAAGTGGTGTCTTAGATGGAATCAAAGGAATATCATCTACATTAACTACAATCGATCAAGCAGAACATACATATCGTTTCTCAACAGTATTTAATTTTAAAGAGATTAATCAAGATGATTTATATAACTTCTATTACAAGAGATTCTATAACAACGGAGACATCAAAATGACTAGAGAACAATTTGATGAAAGATATAAATCATTAGATTATGATGCAATGGCTAAAGCATACATTAACACTGGCTATACATGCAATTAAAAAGAATATGAATTAATATTCTTTTTTTATGTTAAAATTATTATAGAGAGAGTGGATATATATGAGAAAAAGAATTAATAAATTAGTCATAATACCTATCTTATTAATTGGTATTATCCTTTCAACTATTTTTATTATTAATAACAATAGTAGACAAGAATTTAAAAATGAAGCAAAAGAACAATTAGACCCACGTGAAGTACAAAGAGCTAATGGACTAGAAATAAGTCCAGATCATCCGGTACTATATATTACACAAACGGTAGAAGTACCAGTAACAGCTGTACCAAGTGGTTTAACAAGGAGTCAAATATCTTGGTCTTGCCTTCAACCAATGATGGCAGAATGTACAGCTATTAACAATGGTGAAAAAGTCAGAATAAAAGGAAACGGTATTGGTAATACAGTATTAATTGGTAAGAATCCTGATGGTCAAGAAATAAGTAGATTCCAAGTAACAATAGAACATCCTGATTTTACAATTAACAATTCCAACCCAGTAATGTATATTGGACAAACATATACAGTAGAAGTAACTGCCATTCCATCAACAGCAGAAGTAATATCATGGTCTATTGGTCAACCTTTAGTAGCAGAAATAAAAAGCTCAACAGTTGGTAATCATGGAACAGCTACAATAGAAGGTAAAACTAATAATACTACTATCTTAAAAGCAAAATTATCAGGCGGATTTGAAGTAGAAATTCCAGTAGTTGTAAAAAAACCAACTATATCAATAAATGGTGGCAATTTCACATTGAATACTGGTGGAACTAAAACACTATCAGCTTCTATCGAACCTTCAAATGCTACAGTAACTTGGCGATCTGCTGACACTTCAATTGCAACAGTAAGTAGTACTGGTAAAGTAACAGCAGTAAAGAAAGGCTCTACAACAATTTATGCTTCCATACCAGGAGCAAATGAAGCAAGTGTAACAGTTACAGTAAAAGATGTTGATACATCATCAGTTACAATAGCACCAACTTCATTAAGTTTAGAAGTAGGTAAGACTTCTACATTAACTGCAACAGTAAAACCTGATGATGCAACAAATAAAACAGTAGAATGGTCAAGTAGTGATTCAAATGTTGCAACAGTAAATAGTTCAGGATTAGTAACAGCTAAAAAGAATGGTAAAGCAACTATTACAGCAACAGTAAAAAATACCACAATAAAAAACTCAATAGAAGTTACTGTCTATACTAAAATGACATCAATAACATTATCAAAATCTGCTGAAACACTTGCAGTAGGAGATACTGATACATTAGAATATGGTTTCTTACCAAGTGATGCTACTGCAACGGGAGTTAACTGGTCAAGTAGTGATGAAACAGTAGCAACAGTAGATGCAAATGGTAAAGTAACAGCTAAAAAAGCTGGTAAAGCTACAATAACTGCTAAAGCTAAAACTGGAACAGCACAAGCTTCTTGTGTATATACAGTAATTGAAAAACAAGTAGTTAAAATAACAAAACTAACTATAGAAGCTAAAACTAAAAAAGTTAAAGTAGGAAAAACAATTCAATTAACTGTTAAAGTAGAACCAGAAAATGCAACAGAAGGTGTTATCTGGAAATCAAGTGATGAAAAAATCTTAACAGTATCACAAGATGGAGTAGTAACAGGAGTAAAAGCTGGTAAAGCAAAAGTAACTGTAACTAACCAAGATGGAACAATAAAGAGTGAAGTTACTATAACAGTAGTTAATAATAGTTCAGGTAGTGGAAACCCTGGAACAGGAGCTGCTATTTCAATATTTGCTATCTTACTATTATTAGTAATATCTAAGTTCTTAATAGATTACTCTAAGAAGTTCCAAAGAACTCATAAGATGATTCATAAAATATAAAAAGAAGATTTAATCTTCTTTTTTTATGTTATAATAAAAATAGAATAAAGAGGTGTCTTATATGAGTGAATATCGTTTACCACCTAAAGGATTAGTAAGTACAAACTTCAAAAGATTACTAGAAGAATATCCTTCTAAAACTAGAAGAGAAGTAATACCACTAGGAATCAATTCAGAAAACAAAATAATATTTAAAAAAATGTCTGATCTAGAAGATATCCTAGTTGGAGGTACAACATCAACTGGTAAAACAAACTTCTTAAATACTATCATTTGTAGTATTTTAATGAAACATACACCAGATGAAACAAAACTAGTACTTATAGATAACAAAGGTACAGAATTCAATAGTTATGCAGATCTACCACATTTAATAACACCAATTGTTAAAGATAAAGACACTGCTTATAAAATATTAAATAGTTTAATAGCTGGAGCTATTAATAGAAAACAGATATTTGCTACTAATTTAGTAAATACCTTTGATGAATATAATAACTTAGTAAGACAAGCTAAAAGAAAATATCCTGATACTAGATTAGGACATCTACCTAATATAGTAGTAGTAATAGATGATTATGCTCTAATAGAAAATGAAGGAACAAGAAAACTATTAGAATCATTATTAAAAATTAATAACTACACAGGAATTCATGTAATCTGTGGAACCAGTCTTCCTACCGAAGATATCATTTCCCCAGAAATGAGAGAATACTTCTACTCAAGAGTATGCTTTAACTTCGTAGAAGATAAAAACATAAAATTTATCCTAGGTTGTCGTAATACTAAAACTATTGAAGGAGAAAACAACTACATAGTTAAGACAAACGATAACAAATTCTATGAACTAAGCAATATCTTATTAGATGACTTTGATATCGTAAGTATAGCAGACTACATAAAATACACGAACAAAAAGTAAGGGAGTAATAATATGAGAATTGAAAGAAATGCCCAAAATCAAAAAACATCAGTTCTAATAGCATTAATTCTTTTAGTTGCTCTAATTGTTATCTTAGTAATAACCTTATCTAAAAATAAAGAAGTTAAGTACACTACAACAAAATGTACAAATGAAACATCAGATGTTAGTGAACTAACATCTAATATTACAATCAAGAGTCAAGACAATAAACTAACATATCTATCATTTGAAGACTTATATGTCTATGAAGATGATATCTTATTAGGAGAAAAATATAACACTGAAGTAACTAATAGAGATACATTAAATGCTATTGAAGGAGTTAGTATTTCCTTAACATATGATCCTAATGCTTTATTATTAGAAGTAAAAGGTACAATAGATTACTCTAAATTAAAATATAAAAAAACTAATATAGATCCATATTCTAACTTCATAAAAGAAAAGAATACAAAAGATAGTCTTCTAGATTATCTTAAGGAAAAAGGATATACATGTGAATAAGCTATTAAATAGCTTATTTTTATTTGACATAAAAAAAGAATCTAATTATACTATGCCTTATTACTTAAGGGGGATAATTATGACTGAAGAAAGAAAACAAACATTAATTGAATTATTAAATGCTACTAATAATAAAGATATGCAAACTTTAGCAATGTATTTATCTGATCCAAGACCATACGATCCACCATTTCGTCGTCAAACAGATAAGAAAGCTTATAAAATATTTAAAAGCATAATAGATCCAACATCATCTGCTATATTAACTCAAGCAGATTACAACATCTTTAAGATTAGTAATAGATTATTACGTGATGGTGGTTGGTTTGCTAGTAGAGAATCAATAGTACAAATAGAAAATGAAGAAATCTCAATGCAAGATTTTCCACAAGATATCGTTGAAGGACAAAGAGCATATTACTTAGTAAGAGATGAAAATGGTTATCATCCATTAGACTTTGTTCCAGAACCTTATTCATTCTACTATTATGCTAGACAAACTGAATTAGAATATATGGAAGAAAGAAAAGTAGAATTAAGTATCCTACATCAATCATATACAGTTAAAGAAGATATAATGGGTGGCGAATATAATATAGATCCTCTATATAGAGATATCGCTGAACTATTAAGTGAATACTTAGGATATGAAAAGAAAGAAAAAGTTCCTACTAAAGAGTAGGACCTTTTTTATTTCTTTTTTTATGTTATAATTTTATAGTAGGTGATAGTATGAAGGATACAAAAGAATCATTTTTACATCGTTACTTTAAATGGAATATTAAAGAATTCCTAACTGGTTTAATAGGAATCCTAATAGTAGCATTTTCTATTAATAACTTCATAGTACCTAATCATCTATATACTAGTGGAGTAGTAGGAATAGCCCAACTACTAAGAAGTCTAGTATTATATGTAACAAAATGGGAACCAAGTGTTGATATCGCAGGTATCATAAATATCTGTCTAAACATTCCTTTATTCTTAATAGCCTTTAAGTTCCTAAGTAAAACATTTACAAGAAGAACCTTAGTAAGCATGTTACTATTCAGTTTAAGCTTAACTTTAATACCTATCCCAGAACAACCATTAGTAGATGAAAAAATAACCAGTTTACTAATTGGTGGAATAATGTCTGGTGTTGGTGTAGGCTTAGTACTACAGTCATGTTCTAGTTTAGGTGGAACAGATATTATAGGATTATCTATAACTAAGAAAAACAAAAATGCCTCAGTTGGTATTGTTGCCATAATCATTAATACAATCATCTTTGGTATCTGTGGAATCATCTATGGTGTTAAAGTAATGATTTATTCAATCATCTATATGGTATTTGAAAATATCATGGTAGATCGAATGCATCAACAAAACATCAGTTGTACAGCAACAATCTTTACAAAGAAAAGACCAAATAAAATAATTCAATTCGTTGATGAAGAATTAGATCGAGATTGTACTACATGGGAAGGACATGGAGAAGGATCTGATACTCCAACCTTTGTAACTTATGTCGTATTATCCAAATTCGAACTAGCTAAGCTAGAACGAAATATGCCAATCCTTGATCCAAGAGCCTTTATCATTAAAGATTTCGGCGTTGGCGTCTATGGAAAATATGCAAAAAACCTAACAGATCAGAGTGAATAAATAGCAAGTTATAAACAACATAACTTGCTTTTATATTGGTTATAAAAAAAAGTTATTAAAAAAACTGAAGAAAGATTTGACTTAGTATTTTAAAGTGGTATAATTGAATTACTTTTTGAGGAAAAAAACCTAAAAAAGTTACCAAAAAATCTTTTCTTAAAAGTTTTTTAAAAAAATGATAAGAAAAAGTTGACTTTAATTAAGGTCTTTGGTATATTACTAATGCAATCAAAAAAAAGGTTGCAAAAACGATCTTTGAAAACTAAGTAAAAAAGTCAAATTGAGTAGCTTTGTGATCAAAATTCAAATTAATAGAAATTGTTATAAATTTCTTTTTTAATGAGAGTTTGATCC
>JAFPMR010000135.1 GCA_017411235.1 Bacilli bacterium
TAGACATGTTAAAGTAGCGATGAGAATTCTAGAAGAGATGTTTAGAGATGAAGCATTTGGTGTATATCCTGAATATAAAAAAGATTTAATGAGAATGGCGTTGCTTTTACATGATGGATTTAAGTCTGGAATAGAATATAGTGGTCATACTGCATCAGATCATCCAGTTATAATGGCAGACTATATTTTAGAACATCAAAAAGATTTGTTTATTAGTGAAGAGGATGCAGAATTTGTTTCTAGATTAATTAGATGTCATATGGGACCTTGGAATACAGATAAACAAGGTAATGAGATTATGCCTGTACCAAGAACTAGAGAAGAATTATTAGTTCATTTATGTGATTATATAGCATCTAGAAATTTCTTAAATGTTTATTTTAAAGATAATGAAATTGCTGATAGTGTAGATAGACCTAAAACACTAGAGTTAACTAGAAAAGAGAAACAAGATTAATCTTGTTTTTTTATGTTATAATTTTATTGGAGTGAGTTGTATGGATAATATTAATAGACATTCTGCTATTTATGTTGCTAGTACTTGTGATGGTCATTCAAGACAGTTTTATAAGTCTGATGCAGACAATGTAAGTCCTGAAATATTAGATTCTCAAATGACTTCTTTTGATGTGCTTAAAATAGTAAAAGAAGATGATTTAGTTGATGTTATTCTAAAGTATGAAAAAGAAATCTGGGATGAGAAAATTAATCGTCATTTAGTAGCACATGGTACTAGACATATTAAGAATGTTTTATTCTATACAGCTATAGTAGGTAAATCTGTTATATCGGATGAACATGATTTTGAATTAATGATGTTATCTGCTAAATATCATGATGTTGCTAGGAAGATAGATGGTCATGAAATACATGCAGAACCTAGTGCTAGAATTATGGTAGAAAGATTAAAAGATAAGTATTCACCATTAGATATAGGAATAATAAAGACATGTATTGAATTTCATGAAGTACCAAGAAATATTTTAGAAGTAGATCAAGTATTTTTAGAAATAGCTAAAAAGAATGGTATACCTGATGTAATGTTAGATAAAGTTAGAATGATGGCTGAAGTATTAAAAGATGCTGATGCATTAGATAGAACAAGATTTGTTAATAGAGCAAGATTAGATTATAGATTCTTAAAATTTGATATTTCTAAGAGACTAATTAAGTTTGCTGCTGAAATGCAAGAAACATATGCTCTTCGTGATTTAAAGTCATATCATTGTGATGAAGCGATTAGTGTTTTACTACAAAGAGATACTCCTCAAGAATTACTTAGAGAAATAAGATATGAAGAGGGAATACATAGAGATATTAGAAGAGTAATAAATGTAAAAGCAAGAGCTTGTTTAGGCGATCTTTATAATCATAAAAAAAAGTAGTTATAAACTACTTCTTTTTGTTTGTTCGGAATTCATTTTATAAATGGTAGTATCAATTTGTTCTTTTGCTTCGTTTTCATCGAAACTCAATTCAAATACTTTACCTTCAGATAAGTTAAGCATTTTAATAATAGCTTTAGCTTGTCTTAGAGAAAGTCTTTCAATTTCAAGTCCTGTTTTTTGTTTGATATAGTCTTTTAATGTCATTAGGAATTGAACTTCATGAGTTTTGTTTCGTATGTATTCTTTTCTTAAATGTGATAATGGACCTAAAGGATATCCTGATAAGATTAATGATCCACTAGGTGATGAATTAGTTTTAAATGATGAACTATAATCTTGAACATATACTACTTCATCATTTCTACAATCAATTAAACTTCCTTCTTCATCTTTACGTACTAGCATTCTTTTAGGATCTATTAGTATATGATGTTCTATTAAACCAAATGTTTCGTATTGAACAAATGGTTCGATTTCTTCTGCGTAGTCGAATACACGACATGCTACTAATAATTCTTCCGTACTATATTTCATTTTTATTCCCCCTAAGTGATGCTTGTATAATAAAAAAACAAGACATCACATATATTGTGAAAGTCTTGTTCATTAACTTATTTAATCCGGATATTTATAATATCGTTGTGACGAATTAAACACCAATGGATGGGAACTACTCCCTTTCAACGTATATAATTATACCATAAATAAGGTATTTCTTCAAATTTAGGTCAATAAAAAAACTCAGTAAATACTGAGAAATTTTAAAAATGGAGCAAGTGAGGAGAATCGAACTCCCATCTCGACCTTGGCAAGGTTGTATACTAACCATTGTACTACACCTGCATGTAGTTAGATAATATCAAAGAATTGTTAAAAAAGCAAGTATTTCTTGCAAAAAAGTGGACATGTAAAGATATTAAGCCTATAGAAGTATGGCTTTAAGTATGGTATAATGTTATGAGTAAGAAGGGATTTAATGAAGAAGAAGTTTGCCAAGTTTTTCAAAAGAACTAGAAAAAACTTTTCTAAATATCTTGCAACGAATAGATTATATATAATATTCGTAGTTTTTTGCTTGGTAGAAACTATGCTTCTTAGAAGATTTACTATTGGTCATCCTTTTAGTATTGAACCACTTATATGTGATTTAGCTTTAATTATGATTATAGGATCTTTTGGATATTTCATTAAACCTAGTAAACAATTTAGATATTATTTTATTTGGATGTTAATTGTTACTACGGCTTGTGTAGTTAACTCGATATATTATGTTTTCTATACTTCGTTTGCATCATTTAGTTTACTTGCTGAAATTAGATTTGTTGGTGAAGTAGGAGATTCTGTTATAGAGAAGTTTAAAGTTAAAGACTTTATATATATTATTTTCCCAGTTTTATATTTCTTCATTAATAAGCATTTAAAAACTGGAAGTTATTATCATTTTGTTAGTAAAGTTGAAAAGAGTAAGAGAATGTTCTTTTCTACTTTAGCTGCTGGTATTGTAGTATTAATATTTACTGTTGTTAATATAGATGGTACTGATGCATCTAGATTAGTTAAACAATGGAATAGAGAATATATTGTTCAAAGATTTGGTATTATTCTATATCAAGGTAATGACTTGGTACAAAGTTTAAAACCAAAGATTAATTCATTATTTGGTTATGATGAAGCTGCTAAGAATTTTAAAGAGTTCTTTAGTAAAGAATGGGAGAATAATGAACATAAAGATAATAAGTATACTAATGTGTTACAAGGTATGAATATAATATTCGTACATATGGAAAGTATTCAATCATTCTTTAAAGATATGGAATTAAATGGTGTAGAGATAACTCCTACATTTAATAAGTTAGCTAGAGAAGGTATGTACTTTAGTAATTTCTATCCACAAATTAGTATTGGTACTAGTAGTGATACAGAGTTTACTTTGAATACTTCTTTAATGCCTGCTAATAGTGGTACTGTATTTGTTCAATACTATAATAGAGATTATGTTAGTATACCTAAGTTATTAGCTGAACAAGGTTATTATACTTTTAGTAGTCATGCTAATGGAGCTACGATGTGGAATAGAAATAATATGCATCCTAGTTTAGGTTATCAAGAGATGTATTTTAAAGATAAATTTGATGTAGGTGATGAAACTGATCCTAGATGGTTAGGTTTAGGTTTAAATGATGTTGATTGGTTTATTCAATTACAACCTATGTTAGAACAAATTGAAACTGAACATGAACATTATATGGGTACATTAATTCAGTTATCTAACCATTCACCATTTGCGGGTACTAAAGCTAATCCTGGTTTATATAATTATTTTGGTACATTAGATTTAACTAATACTTATACAACTGTTGATCCTAGAAGTGGTGAGATTGTTACTAAGAAAGATAATTATTTAAAGGATACTAAGTTAGGTAATTACTTTATTAGTGCTCATTATGGAGATATGGCATTAGGTACATTTATTGAATATATTGAGAATAGTGCATATTATGAAAATACTGTATTTGTATTCTATGGAGATCATGATGCTAGATTAGATAAGAAGGAATATCAATATTTCTTTAACTATAATACAGAGACAGGAGAATTATATGAACCTGGAGATCCTGAATATGTTAATTATGATTATTTTGCACATGAAGTTAATAAGAGAACTCCATTAATCATATGGACTAAGAACAAGAATGTAGCTAAGAAGATTAAGAGAGTTAATAATAATGTTATGGGTATGTATGATATATTACCTACAATAGGTAATATGATGGGATTTGAAGATAAGTATGCTTTAGGTCATGATATTTATGATATTCAAGATAATAATATTGTTATATTCCCTAATGGTAACTTTGTTACTAATAAGGTTTTCTATAATAACTCAACTGGAGATTATATGGTTATGAATAATATTGGTAAGAATAACCAACCTAATTCAGTAGTTATTGGTGAAGATTATATTAAAGATATGAAGAAATATACTGAAGAAAGATTAGAAGTTTCTAATGATATTATTGTTCATGATTTAATTAAAAAAGAGGGAAAGAATATAGTTTTGCGTCAAGAAGGAGAGAATAACAATGGCTAGAGTTATTAAGACAGATAAAGTTAAAAAGAAGAAAAGAAAGAAAGGACTTATTATTACTTTAATAATCCTAATTCTTTTAGCAGTAGGTGGATACTTTGGATATAAGTACATTGATAAGAAGTTACATCCTACTGCTATAGAAGTTAAAGAACTTGATAAGGTTGAAACTAAGGAAGGTTATGATTATGGTTATCGTTTAACTGACTTGGACAGTAAATATTATCAAGAAGAGTTTAAGAAGTTAAAAGAAATCTTAATGCAAGAAGAGATTAACTTTGATGAGTATGCTACACAAATGGCTAAATGTTTTGCTATTGACTTATATACTATGAGTACTAAGTTAAATAAGTATGACGTTGGTGGTCAAGAATTTATGTATTCTGAAGATCAAGAAGATTTTGGTAAGTATATTATTAATAATACATATGATACTATTGCTGATAATACTTATGGTGATAGAAAACAAGATTTGCCTGAAGTTACTAAAGTAGATGTACAAAGTACTGATAAAGTTAAGTATTTATTAGGTACTGAAAAAGTAGATGCTTATTTAGTTAAGATGGAAATAACTTATAAAGGTACTAAAGCTAAACCTAGTATTTCTGTTGTTATCGTTAAAGAAAAAGATGGTAAGAAGTTAGGTATAGTAGATGTACAAGATACTTTAAATGGTAAATATGACAAATAAAAAACATCAATTAATGATGTTTTTTTATTTCAATAATAGTTATTTTTTTCATATAGAATCTTTCAAAGAAGTGAAGTATTCTAGTTGATTTAGATAGTTTAGATATACCTTGATAGATGTAACCATCTTTTTCATAATTTCTTCCTTGTGAATACTTAGGAAATAGTGATCCATCAGGAGAGATAATACTTCTTGTTGAATGAAATAGTTTATTAATGATATTAGATATCCAATATGGTAAGCAACCATTATGCATATGTCCTGATAGGATTAAGTCTGTTTCATTTAAGTTAGATTCTTTATTCTTTTTAAGATAGTTATAAATATTAATAGGACTATGAATAAGTGTTATATTATAGTTCTTTTTATTTAGTTTATAATCTAATTTATTTATTTCTTCTACGAAGGAATCATAATGTTCATTATTACTATAATGGTCATATGATAGTTTTATTCCGTAGAAGTTTATATTATTGATTTCGTAGTTATTATTATCTATATAGTAAAGATTTTTAATACTCTTTAAGACATCTATTAGTTTTTCATTAGGAACATATTGCCAATGATGTCTATGACCAGCTTTTTCGTCATGATTACCGGTTATTACTATTGTTGGTGCAATATTAGCTAGTTTAGTTAAAAACTCTTTTAATTGGTCTAAATCAGTACAATCTGAGCTATCTAATATATCTCCAGCTATCGTAATATAATCGACATTGTTTTCTTTTATTTGATTTATTATACTATCCATTGTTTTACTAGGGTAGTTAGGATAGTAATGTAAATCACTAAATAGAGCTATTTTAAAATCTTTAATATCTTTATCTGTATAAAATGTCTCTTTATGCATATTGTCTCCTTTATTAAAAAAAGTACCTAATGGTACTTCTTTTTAATTTTCAGTATTGTCATCAGGTTTTGGTTTCTCTGGTTCATTTCCTCCTGGGTTTTCATTACCGCCAGGGTTTTCATTACCACCAGGATTTTCGTTTCCGCCAGGGTTTTCGTTACCGCCAGGATTTTCATTACCACCAGGGTTTTCGTTTCCACCAGGATTTTCTTCATTTGGTGTATCTTTTGGAACACAAGGATCGGTACTAGATGCTCTTTTATACCCGCTCTTACATACGCATGAACCATCAGCACCAGGTTCTTGGTTTTCAGGACAACTATTAATAGTTGTACTACCTTTACCATTACTTAAGTAGAAAGTTACATTTGAAACATTCTTCATTAATGTTCTTTCATGAACACTTTGGTCAACTATAACTCCGTATGGTTCAGCACTATCTGTATATTCAAATGTACAACTTATGTTGTTATTAATACAATAGGTTGATGCTGTTGATTGATTTGATCCAACCATGTTAGCTAAAGTAGTTAACTTATTTCCACCTGTTAATCCACGACCTGTTACCTTTTCTTTATAACCTTCGTTATGTTTGTAGTTAACTGAATAATCAGCCGTAGTTTTTTCTATTCCTAAGTTTTGTTTCATTAATTTAACAATAGCATCAAGAGATTCTTGATAGTACCCTAAAGCAGATGTTGCCATCTTACCACGCCATACACTTAAGTTATAATAAGCTATGGCAGTCTTTTTAATTGATATTTCGCTAGTATTTGAATGTGATAACATATTCTTACCAACACTATAGAATGATAAGATTTGTTCTGGTGTCATATTTGTTTCTACGTTATGAGATACAGTATTTAAGATATCTTCAACTTCTGATATTGAATTAATCTTTCTTACTTTTTTAGTCATAGCAGCAATAACATCTTGTTGGTGTCTGTTACGTGCTATATCTGATTCAGCATATAGATGACGACATCTAGAATATGCTAAGGCTTGTTCACCATTTAATACTTGTTTACCAGGTTTAACACAGATTAGATTTGAACCTTTCATTCTGTTAGAGTCTTGTTCACACATTTGACCAACATGGTTATAATCGATTGCAAAATCTGGTTCTTCAACATCAACTTCAACACCACCAAGGGCATCTACTAGTTCAACAACACCTTTAAAGTTTATTTTTACATAATAATCAATATTAATATCAGTTAATTTCTTTATAGTATTTATTACACAATTTGATCCATATGCTGCAGATGAATTTATCTTTGCATATTTGTTATTGTTACAAGCAATAGGAACATATAAGTCTCTTGGTAAACTAAACATTGTAGCAGTTAATGTATTAGGGTTAAATGTTACAAGAATTAAAGTATCACCATTAAATGCTTGATTAGCTTTTAAACCATCTTTAGCTGAGTCAACACCCATTATTAATACTGTGAATGGTTCAGTTAATTTTTTGTTTTTACTTTCTTCTAAGACTACAACGTCTTGGTTTTTCATTTCTTCTGAGTATTCATAAACTACTTTAACTTTTTCATCAATACTCTTTTCGTTTTCGTCTTCAGTAAATTTTTCATTAGCGAAGTTTATTGAATAGTTACTTGAAACAAAACAACCACCAATTTTTCCTTCATATAGATCAGCAATCATAGAAGGGTAGTCTTCATAATAATTTATTTTATTTGTAAGTTTTTCTTTCTTTATTAATTTTTTAGCTAATTGATTACCTTCAACATCACTTTCTGATTCAATCATTCCGATTTTTAAGGTACTATTGAAATTAGTTTCTTTTAAGGCAATTAAGTTTGTTGTATACATTAATTCACTACTATTAATACCAGACATTTTATTCATGAAGTGATTTACTACATATGATGATCCAACAAATATTGGAGTAAATAATAATGTTATTAATGTGAATACCACAAATGTTTTTGTTTTCTTGGAAATCATTGTTACTAATCCAATAAGGAAGTAGATTAAGAACCATATTCCAAAGAAAGCAATTGCTATGTATCTTAAGATATCTTCTATACCTTTAAGCCTTAGTATGCCATATATAAAATAGATGAAGGTTCCTATATAGGCTAGTAGAGTTAGGTTATAAAAGAATCGTTTTACTTTGCTAACTTTTTTTAATTTTTTGTGTAAAACTTTCATCGTATCAGCCGTCCTTTTTACTTCAAACATTATAACATAAAAAGTCAAGTATCTCAAAGGTATGGACGGAATATAAAAATGTAAAGTGTAAGGTTTACAATCCTAGACAAAATAAGCATTTAATAGCTATGTAAACCATGGTATAATATATGTGTAAAATAATAGGATAGGAGGCGTAGTATGCAAAAATTTGTTAAATACTTATTTGTAGTTGTTTTTTGTATTGGTTCTTTTATCCTAGTTTTTAGTAAACCATATAGGGTTGAAGCTACTACATATCCTTTCCAAGGTATGATAGATGCTGACTCAATGGTTATTAGAAGTGGACCAGGTCTTAAGTATGAAGAATTAACTCAATTAGTATTTGGTTCTAAAGTAGAAGTTACTGGGGAATCTGGTAGTTACTATAGTATTAAATATGATACTGATAAAACAGGTTATGTATTAAAGGAATATGTTATTGATATGAAGCAATATGTTTCTACTAATGGAGATTATAGAACATATTGTGATAGTTTAATTGAGAAAGGATTCGTTGAAAGTTATTGTCCTCAATTATATTACTTACATATGGCTTATCCTAATTGGACATTTACTCCTGATGTTACAGGTTTAACCTTAGAAGAAGCTAGTAAAAAAGAAGAATCTAAAACAGTGTTAGAAACAGGTAATAGTAATTACTGGTTAAGTGAAACACCTATTGAAAAGACATACTACTATATTAAAGCTAATGTTATAGCATCATTTATGGATCCTAGAAATACAATGTATCCTCATAGAATATTCCAATATTTAGATTTACAATCTTCTAAAGATATTACAAATGATGCTGCAATGGCTAAGATAGTAGGTAGTAAAGGTTACTTACAATATTACTATTCAGCATTTGCTCAAGCTGGTATAGATAATGGAGTTAATCCATTACATATATTAGCTAGAAGTGTACAAGAAGGTGCTAATAGAAGTATTTATGATGAAGATTTAAAAATGTATTTAGCAGGTTATTCTGCTGTTACAGGTTTATATACAACTAATAGTGGTAGAAAGTCTCATCAAGGATTTAGTTTAGATGGATATTATAATTTCTATAATATTGGTTCTTATCAAACATCTACATATCCTTATACTGTTCAAAGAGGTCTTGCTTATGCAGCAGGTTTCTTAGAAGAAGGTGAATGTTTTACTACTAATGAAGAAACTGGTATTACAGTTTATGATGTTACTAAATGTGGTGAATTAAGTTATCAAAGACCTTGGAATACTCCGGAGAAAGCTATTATTGGTGGAGCTGAATTTATTGCTAATGGTTATGTTAAGAAAGGTCAAGATACTTTATATTATCAAAAGTTTAATGTTGGTTCTAATCATCAATATCCTATTTATACTCATCAATATATGACTAATGTAATGGCTCCTAATAGTGAAGGTACATTACTATATAGTGCGTATAAAGCTGGTAATTTATTAAATTCTAATTTCAATTTTATTATTCCAGTTTATAAAGATTTAGATGAAGTTGCTGAACCAGTTAATAAAAATGGTGATGCTACATTAAAAGAGATATTAATTAATGGTAAAGCATTGCCTGGATTTGATAAAGATGTAGTTGAGTATCCATATAGTTTACAAACAAATGATGAATCATTTACTGTAACTGCTACACCTAGTACACCTTTAACTAAGGTAGAAGGAACTGGTAGTTATACATTTGTTGAAGGAAATTCAGTAGTTACTATTAATACTACTGCAGAAGATGGTACTGAAAAGACATATACAATTACTGTTAAACAAGTTAAAATAGAAAATGAAATAAAAGTAAAAGATATCACTGATAAGTTAAAAGTTAAAATTGATGATAATATCATGTTTGGCATAAGTCCAGGTATGAGTGTACAAGAACTAATTAATTCTGTAAGTAGTGCTAATGGTGCGGCGTCAATTAAAACTAGTACAGGTGAAGAAAAGACTAGTGGTAAACTTGTTACTGGTGATATAATTACTATTAGTGGTAGTGTAGAGAATAAGTCATTTACCATTTCAATTAGGGGAGACATCAATGGAGATGGAGAACCTAATTTAAAAGATTTCGTTTTGATACAAAGTCATATCTTAAAGAAATCTTCATTAAGTGGTATTAAGTTCTATTCCGCTGATGTTAATTATGATGATCAAATTAATTTAAAAGACTTCGTCCTAGTACAGAGTCATATCTTAAAGAAAGCATTATTATAGGAGGAATATATGAAAAGAATAAAATATTTAGTATTTACTGTTTTAGTAAGTATTATGGGGATTGCTAGTGTATATGCTGCATCACTTAGTATGAGTGCTACAAGTAAATCTATTACTGTAGGTGGTACTACTAAAGTAACAGTTACAGCTAATGGAGCTGCTGGTTGGGAATACTGTTTAAGTTATGATAGTAGTGTTCTTCAATTAACTAGTGGTAATAAATGTATTATGGGTAGTACTTTAGCTGGTAATCAAAAAGTTACATTTACTTTCAAAGCTTTAAAACAAGGCAGTACAACTATTAGTTTAGGTGATGTATCTATGTTAGATGATGAAGCTAATGAACTAAGTGTTACTAAAGGTAGTGTTACTGTTACTGTTAGATCTCAAAGTGATATAAGTGCTAATGAAAATACTGGTAGTGATAATGCTTATTTAAGAGCATTAGAAGTAGTTGGTTATGATTTAAATCCTGCTTTTGATAAGAAAACTTATAGTTATGATGTAGAAGTACCTAATGATGTTACTGAAGTAGGTATTAATGCATTTAAAGAAGATGGTACTGCAGTAATTAGTACTAATGTAGAAGATATTGATCATATAGCATTATCTGAAGGAGTTAATAAAGTAGTTATTACAGTTAGAGCTCAAAAAGGTAATAAGTTAGAATATGTTGTTAATATTAAGAGAGATGAAACTGATCCTATTGTTGTTAAGATAGATGATAAAGAATATACAGTACTTAGAAGTCTTGATGATATAGAAAAACCTAAGTATTATACTGAAGATACTATTGAAATAGAAGAACAAAATGTACCAACATTAACTAGTGAAGTTACTGGTTATACATTAGTAGCTTTAAAAGATAGTGAAGGTAATGTTGGATTATTCTCTTATAGTAATGGTAAATATGAAAAATATGTAGAAGTAAGTAATCAAATGGTTACATTAATTCCTAAGAATATTAAAACTACTTTAGATGATTATAAAGAATCTAAAGAAATAGATATTAATGGTAATAAAGTTACTGTTTATTACAATGAATCTAATGATGATTTTGTTATGTTATATGCAATGAATGTTAGTAATGGAGAAACTGCTTGGTATGTATATGATATTAAGGAAGGTACATTACAAAGATATAATGAACAAACTAAAGTAGAAGAGAAAAAAGGAAAAGATATTTATTTCTATTTAGCTATTGGTTTTGCTATTGTTAGTGGTTTAGCTATTCTAATAATATTCATGATTATGGGTATGAATAATCGTCTTCGTAAGAAGAATGAAAAACTAGTTAGTAGATTAAAAGAAAAGAAAGTTAAAATAGTTGAACATCCTGTATTTGAATCTGATATTCAAGTAGATTCTTGGAAAGATATTAAAGCTGATGATTATGATGATAGTGATTTGAGTGATGAAGAATTCTTTGCAAGAGAAGAAGACGAGATGGCTAGGATTAATGATGAAGTAGAAATCAAAGCTGATGCTTTTGCTACTGAAGAAATTGTTGCTCCTGTTCCAAAGAAAACTAGAGCAGAGAAGAAGAGAGATAAAAAGAAAGCAAAAGTAGATAAAGAAAAAGAAGAAGCTGAATTAAAAGCTATGAGAGATGATTTCTTAAAAACTAGAGAGTTAGAGATTACTAAAGAAATGAGAACTGCTGGAGAAGATAAGAAATCTAAGAAGAAATCTAAAAAGAAGAAAAAATAATTTCTTCTTTTTTTGTGTTATAATCTATTTAGGTGGTTTTATGAATTTGACTGTTAATGATCATAATATGTTTTTAGTTATATTAGTTACTTTTATTACTAGTGCAGTTTTAGTACCAATTGTAAAAAAGGTAGCAGAACATGTTGGTGCTATGGATATACCTAATGCAAGAAAAGTACATGATCATCCAATTCCAAGAATGGGTGGTTTAGCAATATTTGGTTCTTTCTTATTAGGTTATATGTTATTTGCTAGATCTTCATTTCAAATGTTATCTATCTTAATAGGCGGTTTTTTAATAGTATTAACAGGTATTTTTGATGATATTAAACCTTTACCAGCTAGGTATAAGTTTGTTGTGCAAATACTAGCGGCAGCAGTAGTTGTCTTCTATGGCAATATAGCATTAGGAAGAGTTACTGTATTTGGTTTGGATTTTGTTGTTCCTAATGTATTGAGTCAGATAATTACAATATTCTTTATTGTAGGTATTACTAATGCTATTAATTTAATAGATGGATTGGATGGTTTAGCATCTGGTGTATCTAGTATTTACTTTATGACAATTACAATTGTTGCTTTTATTTTAAATAAGATGCAAGGTTTAGATACAATGTTAAGTTTAATTATGTTAGGAGCTACATTAGGTTTCTTAATACATAATTTCCATCCAGCAAAGATATTTATGGGTGATACAGGTAGTTTATTTTTAGGTTTTACAATTAGTGTTATTGCCTTACTTGGATTTAAAGCTACTACATTAACATCATTAATTGTTCCATTATGCATTTTAGCTATTCCAATCTTTGATACTGCTTTAGCAATATTTAGAAGATTATTAAAAGGCAAGGGTATAATGGCTCCTGATAAGGAACACTTCCATCATCAATTATTAAAGATGAAGTTTAGTGTACCAGTTACTGTTTTAATTATTTATGGAATTAATATTTTATTCTCTTCAGTATCTATTTTCTTTGTACTAGGAGATAAAAAGATTGCAATGGGTATTTATGCAGCATTAATGTTATTGTTACTATTCTTAGTAGTTAAAACAGATATATTATTTGAACATAAAAAAAAGGATTCTAAGTAATCCTTTTTTATTTGTCTAAAGCTTTTATTTTGGCTTTTACTTCGTTAACACTTGATTCTGATAAGTAAACTACAGCACCAGTAGCATTACTGAAGCCAATTTTGTTTGTTCCATTAGAACCAGTTACTGCAGCTGTTTTAATAGTCCAACCATCATTTAATAATTTTTTAGCACTATCTGTTATTACTTCTCTTGGAATAGAAGTGTTATACATACCGCTTAAATCATTTAAGATCTTTGTATAGTTTGTAATATTAGAAGGTTTTTTCATGGCTTCTAAGATATCTATCATTATTGCTGTTGTATTTTTATCTCTTTCTGTAGCTCCCCAATAGAAGGCTTCTCTTTCTCTTGCTACAGTTAGAGTTTCGATACCATCGAAGTGTTGGCATCCTTTTTTAACATGAACGTGTTCACCACCACGATCATCATATGTCCACATTACTTTGGCATGATCTGTTGTATAAGCTTTATCTGAACAATACTCAATTCCACCAATATCATCTACTAAGGTAACTAGGCCATCTGGTTTAGCTACTACATAGTAATCTATTTCTATATCAAATAGTTGTTCTAATGCTTTAATATTGTTATTAACTCCGTAATATGACATATTACTTAATGTATTTTTTTGTTTATAACCAGGAATACTTAAGTAAGCAAAACGATGGATGTTAGTTATTAAGATTTCATTTGTATCAGTATTAACTGTTACTATTTTATTCATATCCATACGAAGTCTTGAGAAGTCGTAAGCACCAACAAAGATATTATAGTAGTGTTTTCCTTTACTAACTTTTTTTTCTTCTGTTTCTATTTTGTATTCTAAATCAATAGTATAAATAATATGATATTTAGTAACATCTAGTTGTTGTTCTTCTTCAAACATATTTAAGGTTCCTTCATCAATTAAGAAGAATTCGTTATTATATAATGTTGTAATATCTTCTGTTAGAACCATATTGTTTTTATGTTTTTCATTTAGTTTAGTAATAGCATCATTAACATATTGAGAATTATTATAGTAATAAATATCTTTATCTACTAATTCTTTTTCTGTATGTTCATTAGGACTCATTACATAGAATTTTAATGATTGAGTTTTAATTGCTGTATCAAATGCTTTATCTAAGAAGTTATTAGTAACTGAAGTAAAGTGAATACCAAATACTGCTACTATTATTAGTAGTAAATAAATAATTGCTGCGAATACTTTAGGTACTACTTTTTTACTCTTCAGTAGTAATGCTGCTATAGCATTTATAAATAATAGTATTAAACTTCCTAAGATCATATATTTATTAGGAACTATATTTAATCTATGTATAGAGAATACCAATACACCTGATAAAACAAGAAATAATATTACTATTACTAATTTAATTATATTAAATGATTTCTTTTCTTTTGTTTTAGACATAGTATCCCTCCAATGACTTTTTGTATTATACCAATTATAACATGGGATGACAAAATAAAAAATAGATGTAGTGTAAAGCAAATAACTATAAAATATGATATAATTCTTTTGTCATGAGGTGAAAACATGAAATTTGATTTATATGATTTTGATGGAACTATATATGATGGAGACAGTGGAGTAGATTTTATTAAGTATTCTATTAAACATCATAAAGGAACTTTAAAATGTTTATTAACATCTATCGGAACAGTAATTCTTTATTTCTTAAAATTAAGAACTAAAGAAGAAATGAAGAATAAGTTATTTAGATTTGTTAAAGATATAGAAGATTTAGATAAATATGTTGAAGGTTTTTGGAAGGAACATGAGCATCAAATTAAATCTTTCTGGACAGAGAAGAAAGATCATAGTAAAGATATTATTATTTCTGCTAGTTGTAGATTTTGGTTACAACCTATAGCTGATAAATATAAAGTATATGATTTGTTTGCTACTGATATAGATATGAAAACCGGAAAGATTATTGGTAATAATTGTCATGGTAAAGAAAAGGTTAGATTATTCTATGATAAGTATCCTAAAGCTAAGATAATGAAGATGTATACAGATAGTGTTAATGATTTACCTTTAATTGAAGAAGCTAAAGAAGGTATTCTAGTTAAGAAGAATGATCTATATAATTATTATGAATATAAACCTAATCCATTAGTTAGATTCTGGAGATGGGGTTGGGGAATCTATCATAAGAATGAAATGTTATGGAATTATTTAATTGTAGGAGGTTTAACTACTGTAGTAGCAGTTGCTACTAAATGGGCTTTATACTTTACTATCTTTGATGTTAATGTAGCTAGTGAAGCTCAAGCAGGTGTTATTATCTCTTGGGGTGTAGCAGTATTATTTGCATATGTATGTAATAGAATCTATGTATTTAAGAGTAAAGACAAGAATATTTTAAGAGAGTTAACTAGTTTTATTGGAGCTAGATTACTTACTTTAGGTATGGAAGCATTACTTACTTATATATTCTTTACTTTACTTGGTTTAACTACTAAAACATGGGTTATTATTGTTACATTAATTATTCAAGTATTGGTTATGGTATTTAATTATATCTTTAGTAAAATATTTGTATTTAAAAAGGAGAAGTAATTCTCTTTTTTTATTGACAAGTATATATAATGTATATACAATATATATACGAGGTGATACCATGGCTACATTATGTATTAGAGTAGATGATGATGTAAAAGAAAAAGCTAATAAGGTATTTGATGATTTGGGAACAAATATGAGTACTGCAGTAAATATGTATTTGAATTATTGTATTAGAGAAGAAGAAATTCCTTATGAAGTATGTAGTTTAAAAAAGCCGACTAAGAAATTAGAAAGAGCTTTAAAAGAAGCTGATGATATTATGAGTGGAAAAGTTAAAAGAAAGACTTATGATACAGCGGTTGCCCACGGCGATGCCGTCGGCCAGCTGGA
>JAFPMR010000136.1 GCA_017411235.1 Bacilli bacterium
AGTAACTGTATAAGTACATAAACCTGTATCGATATTTCCTAACGACCATTGAGCAGTTGCACTGTTTACAGCTACCGAGGCCACAGAAGTCGAAATCGTTGCATTTGGCGCAGAAATAGAAATGGTTCCTGTTTTAGAACCTATAGCTGTTGAACCATTTTTAGTTGTAACCGTTATAATGCAAGAAGCAGATGCAGAATTAGCATTTTTCATTGCTGTTTTTATAGTTGCTGGAACTGCGACTGACAATGATGTTCCAATTCCAGTACCTAATGAAGCAGAAGTACTTCCATAACTAATGCTAATATCATGAGTAAATGAAGTACTTGCTCTGGAAATAGACATTCCTATGTTTTCAGTAGTATATATACTAGACGAAGTTAATGTGAATGAACTTGACCTAGGAATGGTGTCCAACGTGAATGTACCAGACCCAGTACAAGTCCAAGAATTATTCTGACCTACTCTTACTTTAAACTCGATAGTGATATCTTTTGTACCGTCACTATTGTGTGGGACCACAATATCAGTCTTGGAATAAATAACACTTTCTCCACCGACATTGTAATATGTTGTATCTGTCCAAGGAGATCCTGTAGCACCAGAAACTGATAATTCCTTTGTGTACCAACCTCTTCTATAGCCACTTCCTAAATTACTTTTTACGGTAGCTGTTACACTGATTATTGAAGTATTGTTATCAATAGAATAATCGGTTCTGGTCCAAGCTACATTTACATAAGTTGTTAATGTATAACCATCACCGTACCAAGATGTACTATTAGTATTAAAACTTCCACTTGTAGCCAAAATATCAGTCCCCCTTAACTATGCCAGCTAATATTTAATCTTCCATTATTTCTTCTAAATTGCCATCTAACAGTATCTGAAGACGATTCACCAATGGATAAGCTAGGTGTACCTGTACCTTCTGATGTAGCCCAAGTCTTTTCTGAACCTCCTACATATACATGCATTCCGTTGCTATCTGTTTTTACATAATGGCTTGTGTCTCTTGTAACAGTTCCTGTGGATTCATTGTATCCAGTGCCATTATAAACATATGTTCCATCCGACTGTACTGAGAAAACTGTAGCTAATGATCCGTATTTTTTATCTACATTATTTGAAACTTCAGTTTTAGCTGCGCCAATATCCACACCTGCTTTTGAAATTGTAATATAAGTATCAGAAATTGTTTTTTTTAAAGCATCTTCCGAAGCTTTTATTTTGTCGTCAATCTGTTGAGATGTCTGCCTTAATTCAATAGCAGCAGCATTTGCTTCAATAGATGATTGCATTGTATCAAGTTTACCATTTTCGCCGTCTATTGCATCAACACGTGTTGCAACTGCTGTTATTTTTTCATCAGTTTGATCTATCAAAGTTTTTGTAGATGATATCTCTGAATGCACATCATTTAACGATACATCTTCTATTACATCGCTCCATGATAAAGTGTTGTTGTCATAGTGAATCTGCATACACTCGAAATAGGCGTACCCTTTTATAAATGTAGCTGGGGTTAAACTCCAAACATCCGGAGAATCACTAGATGTATTTACCTCTGAAGTAGGCTTTGCCGGTGGTTCTGTTAAGCCTTCTTCCTGTTGTTTCATGTAATATAAACTTTCAGCAGCGGTTATACTTACACCATTGCTTCCTGGCTGTCCGTTAGAACCCTGTCTTGCAACAGAATATGCTACTGACCCATTCGAATATGTTGTTTTTGTCCATAAATACTGTCCTTGAGGAACTGATACTGGATTATCTGCCCAAGTACCTGTTGGAGGACTTGTATTACTTGATCCAGCTTGATACTTTATACTGCTAACAGTAACGGAAGTACCAGGATTTCCTTGCACTCCTTGTGAGCCCTTTTCCCCTTGCTTAGCAACAGTATATGCTTTTGTATTATCGCTGAATGTGGTTCTTGTCCACAAATAACTACCTTCTGCAACTGTTGGAACGGTACTCTGCCATCCTGATGTTGGAGTCGTTGTTCCACTTGTGCTAGAAGTATAGTCAATACTACTTACTGTAATAGACGTTCCAGGCTGACCATTTGTTCCATCAACGCCCTGAATCATCTCATAGGCAGTACTAGTAGAATCGTTGTTTTTAGTTATTACCGTTTTTCTCCAAATATACTTACCGGATGACTTAGCTGGCATTGAAGTATATGTGAAAGC
>JAFPMR010000137.1 GCA_017411235.1 Bacilli bacterium
TTAATTTAGATTTATATTTTATATATATATAGGGAACAAGCCTCATATTATTTAAAAATAATTCATTTACTTTTTCATCATTAGTTTTTGACACTTTTTAAATACTCCTTATATTCATTACTATCAAATAAATAATCATCATAAGCAGTTAAATTATAAGCGTTAATAGCCCAAGTAACATCTTGTTGATATGTAGGACTTGTTGCATAATTAGGTGCAATAGCATTTATAGTTGAATAAGGGTCAGTATTAAATGGAGCATTAGGATAATAACCATTATTTATAGTAGAAAGATACCCAATTACTCCATCATTAAAAGTAGAATAACCTATATTACAACTAGCTATACCCCACCAATTATAATCAGATTTACTATGGTTTACACCTATATGACTTTCAATATATGCTTGTCCTATACATACTGATGGTAAAACACCATATTCTTCATAATTTTCAATACAGGCTTTAGCTAAAGCATCTGCATTACCTTTCATAGTTCCAGTAAGTGTTACTTGGTCTGAATATTCCTTAAATTTTGCTTGTTCTACAAGAATAATTTTAATATCTGCTGGAACTCCTGAATAATTAATATCATCAGGTTCATCAATAGTTGCTTCATCTGTTTCGTTAATAGTTTCATTTTGTGTATTAGTATTATTATCTTTAGCAAATACATTTATTGGAGATAAACATAAACCTAAAATAAGTCCTACTCCAATAAATCGCTTTAATTTTCGCATTGTTTTAATATTCCTTTCTTCTTAATTTTTAATAAATGATAATCTTTCTATATAAGTTAATTCTCCATTTTCAATATAACCAATACCTAAAGTAGTAGAAATTCTACCTAATTTATGAAATTCTACTTTTAATCTATCTAAGTATTCATCAACAGCATCTTCATAAATAGAGAACATTTTAGCATTTTTTACATCATATCCATCTCCACCTGAAAAATAAAATGCCACTTGATATTGTGTCATAAATATCTCCTTTCAATAAAATATGCACCCTAGTCCTAATAAATAAGACTAGGGTGTTTAATTCAACTTTAAATTACAATGTAATCACCATATTGTATGCCTTATCTATAAGTGCATTTCCCTTATTTATAGACATCCATCTATTTAAATCTCCATCAGGTGTCTTTCTTCCACAACACTCATTTACATAAGTAGCTACTGCTAAAATAAATCTATAAGCATTATCATCAAACTTACTATCTGTAGCAATATTATCATAAATAGTTGAAAGTGTCATACGATTAGCCATAATCTTTTCAACCTGTCTATCAGATAACTTTTCTCTAGCTTCTGTACCATCTGCAGGAATAGGGAAAAGTCTTTCAATAAGAGAAGTAATATCCTCAAATGTAAGATTTATTGTCTTTAATACATTTATTTCTCTTACAACATTTTTCATATACTGAGTATTTTCAAGAAGAAGTTCCTGTGCTTCTTTCATCTTATCTACAATACTACCCTTATGTGCTGTATGCCAACGTCTTGTTCCTACAGGAAGTGACATATAAGTATCTCCAATCTTGAATGAGAACATAGCTAAAACAGAACCAAGTCCATCGTGACTATTCTTAAAAACTATAATAGGTTCAGTATTTCCATCTTCTGAAAACTCTTTATTCTTAACCTTACATTCTATCCAAGTAGATGCACCATTCTTTATTTCTCCACCTCTAATAAATTCAATATCAGAGTCCTTAAATAAAATCTCTGTAAGTTCAAATGCATCCTTATTATTTACAATAACATATCTATCACTTACTACTCCTAAAGGAGCTTTATCTGTATTTCTAACAATAGTCTTAACTGTAGGAATTAATCTCTTAATACCATCAGGATAATCAAAATAAGTATCTTCTGCTGTTACTTCCCAATTAAGTCCTGCCTTTGATAA
>JAFPMR010000138.1 GCA_017411235.1 Bacilli bacterium
ATTCATTAAAGTAATAGCTGTAGCTTTAACTCTAGCATCAGCCATTAAGCAAGCTAAACTACGAGCATATATTAAACTATATAGTTTTAATTCATCTGGTGTTAAGTATTTCTTCATTTCTTCTGGTGTACGATAACAACTTGTTACACGAATACCTTCGTGTGCATCTTGCATGTTGTCATTTTTCTTTTGTTGCTTAACAGCGCCTACATACTTATCACCATAAGTATTCTTAATATATTCAAATGCTTCATTAATAAATTGAGGAGATAATCTTTCACTATCAGTACGCATGTAAGTAATTAGACCTACTGTCTCACTACCGATATCAACACCTTCATATAGTTTTTGAGCTATACGCATTGTCTTACTACTACTAAATCCTAATCTATTAACAGCAGTTTGTTGTAATGTAGATGTTTTAAATGGCATTACACCACTCTTCTTCTTTTCCTTACAATCAATATCAGTTATTTCATATTTTTCATCTAATGAAGCTATAACTTTATCAGTTTCTTCTTCATTATGTAATTCTATTTTTTTACCTTTATATTTTTCTAAGTCAGCATCAAACTTTTCAAACTTAGCTGTAACTGACCAATACTCTTCAGGTACAAAAGCTTCTATTTCTCTTTCACGATCAACAATAAGTTTTAATGCTACACTTTGAACTCTACCAGCACTCTTACCACCAGTTTTAGATTGCATTAACTTACTTAATCTAAAACCAATAATACGATCTAGTATTCTTCTAGTTTCTTGACTCTTAACTAGATTAGCATCAATATCTCTAGCATTCTTAAAAGCTTCTTGTACTACTTGTTTAGTAATTTCATTAAAAGTAACACGTTCATAGTTTTTCTTTAAACCTAATGCTTCTTTTAAATGCCAACTTATTGCTTCTCCTTCACGGTCAGGGTCGGTTGCTAAATAAACTTCATCAGCTTCCTTAGTTAATTTCTTTAAATCAGAAATAACTTTTTTCTTACCCTTCATAGGAATATATGTAGGAGCAAAGTCATTATCGACATCTACTCCTAGTCCGAATTTACCAGTTGTAGCTAAATCTCTAATGTGACCCATAGAGGCAACTACTTTAAAGTCATCCCCTAAATATTTTTCAATTGTCTTACTCTTACTTGGAGATTCCACTATAACCAATTTTTTCATACTATTTTCCTTTCTTATCTAAGTTGTTAATTTTCGTTTGCGTTGTCAGTTCCTTGTTGATTTGCTGCTTCTTCTTGTGCTGCTTTTTCCTCTTCTTCTTGTTTCAACTTTAAGTCTTCTTTAGCATTATATAAATAATTAAAGTAATCAGTCTTAATTGCTAAATTAGACATTGCAATACGATTCTTAATAATCTTATTAATATTTTGAATTTCTTCAGCTGTATATGTATCATTAGAATCTGTATATGTTATTTTACCAGTAGAAGCACTATAGAATGCCTTCTTATCTTTCCATGATCCATCAGCAAAATAAACTCTTCCATCATATGTCTTAGATAATAAATCTTTTCCAGAATATAATCTAGGATCATAATTTAAGTTAAATAAATTTGCTACAGTTGGAGTAATATTTATATAAGAAGTATAAGCATCATAAACTTGAGGAGTAACAGTAGAATTATAAATAACAAATGGTGTTCTGTCCATCTCTAAATTCTTAGTTACATCATAATCGAAATAACTATTTAAAGTAGAATTATTTAAACCATAAGGATAATGGTCAGAATATAATACAATAACTGTATTATCTAATTTACCTTGTTGTTCCAATCCTTTTAGTAATTCACCAAGCGCTAAATCAAACTCATATAATTTAGACATATACCTCTTAAGTGCTGTATTATACTTAGTATCTTTAAATAAATCAATATTCTTTTCACCTAATGTACTAGTAATTGTATAAGGTTGATGTGCAGAAACTGAAGTAATCCAAACAGCATACTTATCTTGTTTCTCAGTAATCTCTAATACTTTATCTACAAGTTCAACGTCAGATGGCCATTCTTGATAAACATTACTATATTGAATACCTAATTCTTGAACGCCATAGAAATGTTGACTTCCCATATGTGGATGATATGTTTTTCTAGCATAATATTGATCAGTATAATTATGATAACTACTTGTTTGATATCCTGCTCTAACAAATAAATTTAATAAAGCTTCTGGATATACATTATTCTTATAAATATTAGCAGTACAACTATTATTAATAGTATATAAAGCAGTCATACCACCCATTTCATTATTTCCTGTACTACAACTATTACGAGGACTATATGAATTCTTCCATGACCATCCTTCAGTATATATCTTATGCATATTAGGGAAGAATCTTTCATCTAATATAATATTATTAGTTGATTCCATCATAATAACTATTAAATTCTTATCTTGGAATATACCAGTAAAATCATTCTTATCTGTTATTTCTTGACTAATATAATAATTACTTAACTTCTTATAATTCTTATTGCTTTCATTAGCAATAACTTCTTCCCATAATCTATCATCTATATAACGAGTATAGTCACTAGGAACTTGTTCTTCTTTAACATAAGAATCAGCAAACTCTTCTCCTTCTTCAGCAATTACCGGAGGAATAACTAATCCTTTTAAATCTAATAAAACATATCCATTATAACCAAATACTGAAACAGCAATATTTGGAA
>JAFPMR010000139.1 GCA_017411235.1 Bacilli bacterium
GTTAATCCTACTTCATGACAGAATTCTACAGATTGAGGATCTCCACCATGTTCTCCACAGATACCTAACTTGATATCAGGTCTAGTCTTTCTTCCTGCTTCAACAGCCATCTTTACTAATTTACCAACACCATGTTGATCTAACTTAGCAAATGGATCTTGTTCATAAATCTTATTTTCATAGTAAGAACCTAAGAACTTACCAGCATCATCTCTTGAGAAACCAAATGTCATTTGAGTTAAGTCATTTGTTCCGAATGAGAAGAATTCAGCAGATTCAGCGATTTCATCAGCAAGCAATGCTGCTCTTGGGATTTCAATCATTGTACCAATATGGTATTCAATGTCTGATTTCTTTTCAGCTTTAACTTTTTCAGCAGTTTCTACTATGATATCTTTTACGAAATCTAATTCTTTCTTTTCTCCTACTAATGGGATCATGATTTCTGGAGTAATATCATATCCATCTTCTTCATGAACTTCGATTGCAGCTTCAATTAAAGCTCTTGTTTGCATTCTAGCAATTTCTGGATAAGTAACTGCTAAACGGCAACCTCTGTGTCCCATCATTGGGTTGAATTCATGTAGTTCATCACATACTTTTTCGATGTGTTCAACTGTCATATTCATAGCTTTTGCTAATTCTTTCTTTTCTTCTTCAGTTTTTGGAATGAATTCATGTAGAGGAGGATCGATATAACGAACTGTCATAGGTAATCCTTTTAATTCTTTATACATAGCTTTGAAATCACCTTTTTGATAAGGGATTAATAAGTCTAAGTATTTTTCTCTATCTTCTACAGTTTCTGATAGAATCATTCTTCTTAAATTGAAGATTCTTTCTTCGTCGAAGAACATGTGTTCTGTACGACATAATCCAATACCTTCAGCTCCTAATTCGATAGCTTTTGCAGTATCTCTTGGAGTATCAGCATTTGTTCTAACTTTTAATGTTCTGATCTTGTCAGCCCATTCCATAACACGACCAAATTCACCAGCGATTGTTGCATCAACTGTTGGAATTGCTCCATCATAGATATTTCCTGTTGTTCCATCGATTGAGATTACATCTCCTTCATGGAATGTTTTACCAGCTAATTCAAATTCTTTCTTAGCTTCGTTCATCTTGATGTCTCCACATCCAGATACACAGCATGAACCCATACCACGAGCAACTACTGCTGCGTGAGATGTCATACCACCACGAACTGTTAGGATACCTTGAGCAACTTTCATACCAGTAATATCTTCTGGTGAAGTTTCAAGTCTAACAAGAACAACTTTTTTCTTTTTAGCAGCCCATGCTTCTGCATCTTCAGCTGAGAATACGATTTGTCCACAAGCAGCTCCAGGAGATGCTCCTAAGCCCTTTCCAATTGGTTTAGCTTCTTTTAATGCTTTAGCATCAAATTGTGGGTGTAGTAATGTATCTAAGTTTCTTGGATCGATCATTGCTACAGCTTCTTCTTCTGTACGCATTCCTTCGTCAACTAAATCACAAGCAATCTTTAATGCTGCTTGAGCAGTTCTCTTACCATTACGAGTTTGTAACATGTATAGTTTTCCATGTTCAACTGTAAATTCCATGTCTTGCATGTCTCTATAATGTTCTTCTAGAGTCTTACAAACTTCTTGGAACTCTTTAAATGCTTCTGGGAATTTTTGTTCCATTTCAGCAATCTTCATTGGTGTACGAACACCAGCAACAACGTCTTCACCTTGAGCATTTGTTAAGAATTCACCAAATAATCCTTTTTCACCAGTAGCTGGGTCTCTTGTGAAGGCAACACCTGTACCACAATCGTCTCCCATGTTACCGAATGCCATAGATTGAACGTTAACAGCAGTTCCCCAAGAATAAGGAATATCATTATCTCTACGATATACATTAGCTCTTGGATTATCCCATGAACGGAATACTGCTTTAATAGCTCCCATTAATTGTTCTTTTGGATCATCTGGGAAGTCGCTACCAATCTTTTCTTTATATTCAGCTTTAAATTGGTTAGCTAATTCTTTTAAATCATCAGCAGTTAATTCAACGTCTTGTTTAACGCCTTTTTTCTCTTTCATCTTGTCGATTAATTCTTCAAAGTATTTTTTGCCGACTTCCATAACTACGTCTGAATACATTTGAATAAATCTTCTATAGCAATCCCAAGCCCATCTTGGGTTATTACTCTTTTCTGCGATTACTTCTACTACTTCTTCATTTAAACCTAGGTTAAGGATTGTATCCATCATACCTGGCATTGAAGCTCTAGCTCCAGATCTAACTGATACTAACAAAGGATTTTCTTTGTCGCCGAATTTTTTACCAGTGATCTCTTCCATTTTTACAATGTACTCATTGATTTGAGATTGGATTTCATCATTGATTTCTCTACCATCTTCATAATACTTAGTACATGCTTCTGTTGTGATAGTGAATCCTTGAGGTACTGGTAAACCAATATTGGTCATTTCTGCTAAGTTAGCACCTTTACCACCTAAAAGATTACGCATATCAGCATTTCCTTCTTTAAAAAGGTATACATATTTGTGCATTTAGATTCCTCCTCTATAAATTTCACACATCAACATTATACCAAAGAACAAAAAAACAGGTTACGAATATCGCCTGTTTTTACATTGCTTTGACGAAAGTAAGGCCTTTTTTTCAAGGCCTTTACACTCGTTTTATAAACTTCTTTTCTATTACTATAAATTTAACTTCTAGCTCCTACTAAATTAGATGATGTATAGGCTTTTAATCCCTTATTAAATAGGATAAATGCTAAGCCAATTAAGATCATTGTTCCACCTACTAAGATACCAAATTCTCTAAAGTTGAAATTGATAAGTAAGTGAACTGGTATCCAGCTAGCTAATCCACTAGGAATTAAGGTATAAGCAATAAATTTTACTATTTTATTGAATATTATATCTGGATATAATGATGTATTAATAAATACATCTCTAATAGCATCTGTTAAGTAACTGGAGCGAATAAATTTAAATGTTAAACTATTATAGATAGTTACTATAGCAACATAGATTAATGCTCCAAAGATTATTAAGATGTTATATAGTAAGAAATTCTTAATACTGAAGTTAAAGATAAATAATGCTAAATAACCATAGATTAAATCCCCTACTGCACTTGGTTCTAAGCTCGATGAGATGACTTGACACAAGACGTTCTTAGGCATTGTTAGATAGGCATCTAATTTACCTTGTTCGATGTATTCAGGTATTTTGTAAGCACCATTAAACAATGTATGTGCAAGTCCAAAAGAACCAGAGGAGATAGCCCAGAATAACATGACGTCTTTAAATGTGTAGCCACCAATTAATTCTCTAAGTGAGAAGATTGTTATCCATTGGATAATGAAGGTAGCATTATTAAAGATCATCATGATAACTGAGGTTAAGAATGCTACTTTGTTTTCCATAGCTTTCATCAAATTATATTTAATGGATATAAACATTATTTTTAAATTGTTTTTAGCCTCCGTTAACATTTAATTTTTTCACCCCTTTCTTATAAATAATTATCATTAAGATTATTACAATTAAGATTGTAATAATTTGAGCTAATAAGATATTTTTAAAAATAGATGAACTAAAATTTAAGATTAATTTAGCTGGTCCATAACTAACGCTATAGATTGGTGTATATTTAATAATATTGCCGATGAATTTAGGAAACATTTCTAAGGGGAAGAATACACCAAACATTAAAATCATTTTGTTATATACATTTTGGAATGGTTTAGAATCTTCTACCCAGAATGAACTTAAGCTTATTAAGATTCTTATCATACCAGTAATTAATACTGCAAGTAAGAAAATTGGGATAGCAGCTAAGATACTTAATGGATTAAAATCTGGAATTGCTCCAGCAAAGATTAAACCCATAATTATAGCAATAATAGTAAAGGCAATAAATCTAATTAATGTATCTGCCATAAATTTACAAATTGTATATCCAATATAGTTATATGGTTTATTAACTTGATATGCAATATTACCAGATTTGATATTGTCTCTAATTTCATCTGTAGCTACTTTAGATCCACTTCCATAAGTAATTATTTCTGCAAGTAATAAGTACCAAATCATTTGACCATATGTATATCCTTTAATGATACTATTTGGGTCACCATAGATATAAGACCATAATGATACTAGAACGAACATAGTGATTGCAAAACCAATAAATCTAAAGAATAAACTGGAGATATATTGGATTGAATCATTAAATGTTGTTTTAATTATAAATAAATACTTTCTCATTTCTTATTACCTTTATAAATTGAACTAATGATTTGTTCTAGTGGTGTATTAGAAATATTAATATCAATGATTTTATCAGGATCTAATAATTTAATAGCATCACTAATACTCTTTTTAGTCAAATCTACTTCAATCTTTAAATTGTAGTCTTTATCTTTTAAGATAGTTATTCCTTCTGTTTCATCTAAATTAATCTTGGTATTCATTTTAGCTTCAACAATCTTTTTATTTAAGTAATGGTATTTTAAGTTTTCCATTGTATCGTCTAATACAATTTTACCGTCGTTGATAATAATGACTCTCTTACATAGTTTTTCAATATCGCCAACATCATGACTTGTTAAAAATATAGTTGTTTTCTTTTCTTTGTTTAACCTTTTAATAAATACTCTTATTTTTTCTTTAATTACAGGGTCTAAACCAATAGTTGGCTCGTCTAAGAAAAGAATCTCTGGTTCATGAATTAAGGAAGCAACGATTTCACAAATCATTCTTTGACCTAATGATAAACTACGTACTGGTGTATTAATGAATTCATCTAATTCGAAGATTTCATTATACTCTTGGATTCTTTTTTCTACTACACTTTCTGGTAGATCATAGATAGCTCCAAAGAATTTGAAGTTATCATATGGCGTTAAATGAATCCATAATTGTTCTTTTTGACCGAAAACGCAACCAATTTTATAAGCTAGTTGTTTCCTTTCGGTTTGAGGATTGGTTCCTGAAATACTTATATCTCCTTTGGAGGGATATAGGATACCAGTTAACATTTTAATGGTCGTTGATTTTCCAGCACCATTGGGTCCAATAAATGCTAGAATTTCACCTTTTTCAATGTTAAAAGATATATTATTAACGGCTTTCTTTTCTTTGTATTTAGGTTTAAATATTGATTTTATACTACCTTTAATACCTTTATCTTTTTGTTTTATTTTAAAGGTTTTCGATAGATTTTTTACTTCTATTATCGACATAGTTATTCCTCCTTTTTTATCTTCTTAGTATTCTTGGTTCATATCTATTTTGATATGTATTTATTGCTCTTTCTACGTTGATAGCATACCTACGACATCTTCCTTCTTCTGGATCTTCCCAAGTATGGATTAAATATCCACCAAGAGCTTCCATGGTTCGATAGGATGCTATGTTATCATCATTACAATCTAATAATACCACATCTAGACCTACTTCATGACAACGAAGTAATGCTAGATATAAATTTACTTCATTATAGCCGTGTCCTCTTTCGGTTGGACGTATTCCATAACCAATATGACCACCTATTCGTTGCAATCTTTCGTTTAGTTGCATTCGGATATTTATCATACCGATAAGACGATTATCGGATTCTCTAATTAACATATAAGTCTCTGATGGGACTCGATTTTCATTGGGGGACATATTTCGATATTCTTCTAATCGTCTTAACCAGGCATCATAATCATGGACATAATGATTAAGGCCACCGGAGCCATTTATATTACTATTATATCGATGGTGTTCTTCTATATATTCTATGGCTTGTTCTCGGTATGATTCATCTGGTATGACATGATATAGTCTTTCCATAGTTATTCTCCTTTCTTTATTTGTTCTTTTATTTTGAAATTATTAATATTAAATTTGCCGTCTTTTATGACGTATTTATATAGATTATCTAGATTATTTCTATTAGGATAATCAAAGCATTTTATTACTAATTTATTAAATTTGTTTTTAGGGAATTTTAGGACATTGTATTTTTTTCTATAAACGGGATCTTTAAAAAATCTTTCGATTTTGTTTTCTGGTAAGATAAGATAATCATTGTTGTATAGATAAGCTTCTATTAAATATTTTAAACATATGTAATATGGCATTTTATTGTGATACTTACAAGCTTTATAATCTTCATAAGCATCCCAGCATCGATAGTATTTCATAATGTCATATTCATTTTCTTTTTCATAAGCATTGAGTGCTTTTCTCTTAAGTCTTTCTACTACAACTCTATTACCGTGTATTAATTTACCATTAATAATCATGTTAGCCATTGGACCTCCATGACCTCTTTTATCATTTAATAAATATTCTTCGATTTTATAGATGGGATTTATAAAGTACTCTATTATGTAATTACCTACTTTTTTGTTGCCGCGTATTCGATAATTACACCTGTTTTTTAAAACTATATAAACATCTATATCACTGTATTTGTTATTATTGTTAACGGCATAACTGCCAACTAGTAAGATTGCTTCAACATCTTTATCTTTTTTATAATCTCTAATAAATCTATTTAAGGCATCTTTCCACTCGTTTTGAGGGTTCAGTCCCTTGTTTCATATTATTTCCTTCTTTCTATATTTTGAATTCCATTCTAAATGTTTGGATTTCAAAACCATTTTTTATGTAAAAGTTAAAGGCTTTTTCGTTAAAAGACCATACTGATAAGCTAATCTCTTGTACTCCTTTAACTTCACCTATTCTTTTTATTTCATTCATAAGCTTTGTTCCGATTCCTAAGTGTCTACTATCGCTTTCTACACCAAGTTCATGAACTGCTAGTATTTTTCTTTTTTTGGTTTGTAAACCACCTTTTGTATCAACTTCACCAAAGACAAAGCCTTTGACTTTTTGGTTATCTACAAATACTAGTTTTATCATTTTCTTTGAATGTAATCTTTTATTAAATTCTTCGATAGGGACATGGATCGGAAGCTATGAATATATCAGGTCTTCCTTCGACGTGAAGATCCTGAACTTCCTGAAATATTTTATTTACTTCAGGAAAATCTTTATGATTCATCTTCCTAATCATGTTTTTACCTTCTTTCTTTTTTTAATGTCATATTTAAGCTTCTGGTAGGATTTCCGATACCATCTTTAATATTTTTAGGTCTTCCGCTTTTATAAAATCCTATCTTTTCATATAAATGAACAGCTCTTTCATTGTTTTCATGGACTTTCAATGTGATTCTTTTTAAATGTAATTCTTGATATCCATATTCAATTAAACGCATTAATATTTCTCGTCCATAATGATTATTTTGATGTTTTATGGCTATCCAGATACCTAATTCTCCGACTTCATTTTCTATTTCATGATATCCGGCATTACCTATTAATTCGCCTGTTTCTTTATCTATTACGGTAAAGCTATACAAATGCTTATTATTCTCTACCCATTCTATTTCTTCTTCACGAGTATAGATACGGGCTGGGAATGTGCTAATGTATTGATATATTTCTGGATTATTTACATTTTCCAAATAGAAATCAACATATTCGGTGTCCATTCTTACGAAATAGACTCGTTCACTTTCCATTACTATTTCCATAATGATTTCCTTTCTATTTTTTCTTTCGTTTTTGTTCATATTCTTCTAAGCCTTCTTCTAGTCTTTTTTTGAGCTCTAGAAGATATTGTTTTTGAAGAAGATATTTCTTTTGATTCTTTAGTCTCAAGCATTCTTCATTGTAGTTCTTTAGCTTATAACATTCTTTATTCATATTAATCACTCTTTTCTATTTTTATTTTTATCTTTTAAAACAAAAAGGAGTCACATATAATGATGTGACTCCGAATTACTTCGTGTAGGAATTATAGTTCCCTATGTAGCTTAATATACATACTCACTAAGAGTACGACCGAACACTAGATAGAGATATTTACGTATGACAAAATAGACCTCTTCTAATGTAGATCGTATAAATTTTTTCGCGACTAGGCCCACTTGGCCTAGATCCTTAAACCATGTAGAATAAATGGCTGTCATCATAAATATCACCTCTCTTTCATTTTTGTGTTCGTGATTTTAAAAGATATAAAAAAGCCACGAACAAAATATTCGTGACTCCGTAAATACGTGTAGGTTTACCCCAGCACAGCTCATTTTTATAAACTTATGTGCTCTCACTAAGGACAATATAATACTTTAAAATCTATTTGTCAACTTTTTCTTTTTGTCTTGGAAAAGTTTTTAAATATACGCTTCTTAATCTTTCGTTTGTTATATGTGTATAGATTTGGGTAGTGGATAGACTTGAGTGACCAAGTAATTCTTGAACACTTTTTAAGTCGGCACCATTATTTAACATATCTGTTGCAAAGGTATGCCTGATAACGTGAGGAGATATATTATGCTTTAATGCAGCTTCATTAACAATCTTATCAATTATTACTTCGATACCTCTACTAGTTAATGGATTGCCATCTTTATTTAGTAGTAAGATATCTTCTTTTTTTCCATTTAGTAGAATATGTCTTGATTTGGCTAGATACATATTTAAATACTTTAGAGCATAATCACCAAAGAAGACGATTCTTTCTTTATTGCCTTTACCAATTACTCTTATTTCATGACTAGAGAAATTAATATCGTTTAATTCTAGACTTACTAATTCAGAAACACGTAATCCTGTTGCGTATAATAATTCTATTATTAATCTATTTCTAATTCCTAATGGTGTTTCTAATTCGATAGAATCAAAGATACTTTGTAATTCATCTGGTTGTAAGAAATTAGGTAGATGTTTTTCTTTTTTAGGATTTCTAATTAATTTAAATTGATTTGATTGAATTATATTATTATTAACTAAATAAGAATAAAAGTTTCTTAAAGCACTTAAATTTTGTGATACAGAACTTTTTGAATAATTCTCTTCATCTAATGCTTTTAAGTATTTTCTTATTTCGTCTTTATTTATTTCTTTATAATCTATTTTGTTTTCTTCTA
>JAFPMR010000140.1 GCA_017411235.1 Bacilli bacterium
AATTTTCTTCTCATATAACCAGAATATACGATAACCAGATTTAGTACTAATAATTACAACAGGGCTATCAGAAGTAGCAACATCAAGAATAGCCATTTCTACTTCTCCATCAAAATATCCGTTAGCATAATTTTCAGATAATTTATCTACTTTATTTGGATTAAAGTATCTTTCATATCTTTCATCCCAAGTAATGTTCATATCTCTTGTACTAATTCTATAATAAATATCAGAAACGCGTTCAGCAATAACATGAAGTGAATCATATTTCTTAGATTCAACTGAAATACTAGTAACATAATGTTTTATATCATCTCTAATTTGAATCCATGTATCTTTCTTAACTTTAGTTAAACCGAATATCATTCCACCTAAACATGCAATAGCAAGTACAACTGGTAAGAACATACCAAGTAATGGACGATATGGATGCTTAGCATAACCTTTTTCATGAGTATGTTTAACTTCCCATTGAATCTTTCTAACAGGAACCCATAAACCATAAATACCTAAAGTAATAATAGTTAAGAAAGTCCATTTAATATAATTACCAAGTAATTGGAATCCCTTACCATCAAATTCCATATCTATTGTGTCATATGTAGTATGATTAACTCTCCATGAATACATTAATGTTTCACAGAAAGGAGCTAATAAACCTAAAGTAAATAAACTCAAGAAAAAGCTTAATACAGAAATACCAATATATTCCCAAGTAATACCATCAAATAATGAATAGTTTACTTTTGGTTTTCTATTGCCTTCATAATGAGTATGTTTTACTACCCATCTATTCCATTGAACAGGTAAGAATAATAAGAAAATGCCTAAAGTAATAATACTAAAGAATGTCCATTTAATATAATTACCCCATAATTGTAATCCATTACCATCAAAGCATAATCTCTTACCATTAATCTTTGTATGTTTAAATCTCCAATCAAGAATAAAACACTTAGCAAAAGGAGCTCCTAAACCTAAAGTAACAACAGAAAGAACAAACCCAATAATATACCAACCAATTAATTGAATTAATTTACCATCAAATACAGATTCACCAAGTAATTCCATAGGAAGTGGCTCAGCAGCAATAGTATCATCTGTTACTTCATCAATAATCTTTTCTTCCTTTTCAGGTTTAACGACTGGTAAAGCATCAGTAGTCTCTTTAACTGGTTCTTCTTTCTTTTCTTCTACTACTGGAGTAGTCTCAGGAACAACTTCTTCTTTTACTTCCTGAACAGCAGGAACATCTTCCTTAACTTCTTCAACAGGAGTAGTTTCAGGAACTATTTCTTCTTTAACCTCTTCTTTAACTTCAGGTAAAGCTTTAACTTCTTTCTTCTTTGTAGTTGTTCTCTTTTTAGGTTCTTTCTTCACTACTTTTTCTTCTTTTACTTCTACTAAAGCAGTTTCTTCTTTTTTAGGAGTAGCTTTCTTTGTAGTAGTTTTCTTAGCAGTACTCTTCTTAGCAGGAGTTTTCTTTGTAGTTGTTTTTTTAGTTGTAGTTTTCTTTTCTTCTTCGTTCATTTGAATCCCACCTTACATGAACATTTTACCATAAAATAAACTATAAAAAAAGAAACTATTTAATAATAGTTTCAATTTTATCTTCATAAGGTAATCCTTTATTACCATAATAATCTTTAATAAACTGTTCTCTATATTCTAAAAGTCTATCTTCTTTAATAGCTTCTCTTAATTCTTCAGTTAAATGAATTAAGTATCTAATATTATGAATAGATAAAAGACGAGCTCCTAAAGTCTCTTGAGCAGTAATTAAATGTCTTACATAAGCTTTACTATATTTACTTCTACAAGTATAACAATCACAATCTTCACTCAAAGGACTAAAATCTTCTTTATACTTAGCATTTTTAATATTCAATTTACCATATTTAGTTAAGAAATGTCCGTGTCTAGCTAATCTTGTTGGAGATACACAGTCAAATATATCAATACCTCTACAAACATTTTCTACTATATCAATCGGATCACCTACACCCATCAAATATCTAACTTTATCTTTAGGTAAATACTTAGTTCCGTAAGTAACCATCTTATACATTGTAGGTTTATCTTCTCCAACAGAAGTTCCACCAATAGAATAACCATCAAAATCCATTTTAACTAGTTCTTCGACACAATGCTTTCTTAAATCTTCATATTCTCCACCTTGAACAATACCAAATAGAGATTGTCTTGGATTATTAAAAACGTCTTTTCCTCTCTTCGCCCATCTAAGAGTACGTTCAACACTTTGTTCACAATAATCATATGTTGCAGGCCATCCAATACATTCATCAAATGACATGGCAATATCACTATCTAATTTATTTTGAATCTCAATTGATTTCTCTGGTGTAAGCATTAAATTATCACCATTTAAATGATTCTTAAACTTAACTCCCTCTTCAGTAATATCTTTAGGAGTAGCTAAACTAAATACTTGAAATCCCCCACTATCAGTTAAAATAGGTCCATTCCATTTCATAAACTCATGTAAGCCACCTGCTCTATCAATAATATTCTCGCCAGGTCTTAACCATAAATGATAAGTATTTGCTAAAATAATACCCGCTTTAACATCTTTTAATTCTTCTACACACAATGTTTTAACAGTAGCTTCAGTACCTACTGGCATAAACATTGGTGTCTCATAAGTACCATAATTAGTTTCAATAGTACCTAATCTAGCCATAGTATGAGCTTCTTCATGTAATAAATTGTATTTTATCTTCATACATTTCACCCCAAAACTTCTTGATAAATTATATCATATAATATAGTAAAATTTGCAAAATAAACAAAAATAAGTATAATATTCGATGTCTCAGGAGGGGTTTAAAATGATGTATGGTTCTATGAATTTAGATACATTAAAAAGTCAATTTCATTCTCGTTCAGTATCATTTCAAGATTTTAAAAACATTACTAACGAGGACGTCGCTAGAATAAGAGAATTAATTAATGCTAAATTACCAAAAATTGAAAACACTAAAACCTATGACAGAAATCAGGGATTAGATAATTATATTAACACTCTACGTTACTTAACAAATCCTACTATCAGTCAAAAATTAAAAACATTTGATGAAAGAATACTATTTTTAATTCTATCATGTGACCCTGATTTAAATCATTACTATCGTTTCTTAGAAAGCGACATAACTCCAGCTTCTTATATAGAAGATGAAGAAAATGAAAAGAAAAAACAAGAATTAAGAAACAAGAGAAAACAAGAAATTAACTCTTATAGTACTGAGGTAAGAACCAGAACAGGTTTCTATGATAGTACACTATTAAGATATGAAAGTTTACTACATAGAAAACTATTAAAACAAGTTGGTTTCTATAGTGATATTAAGATACCTTCATTAAAAGTTTTATTATCAAGATCCGAAGGAATCGAAAATATTAATGGAATAAGTGAAATAAATCTAGAAAGATTACAGTCAATTAAAGAAAGATGGTTAAAAGAAGCTAAAGATCCAAGTGATCTTAACTCCCTAGCTTATAACCTTTTAAAAAGTTTTAAAGAATTGCACATATATTCAGTCGAAGAGCAAGTCTTAACTTTTATCTTAATTGCTGATCCAAACCTAGATTTATTAAGAATTTTTGAAGAAGAATCCAACTATAAGGAAATGGAAAAAAGAGCTAAACAAGAACTTGGTTTCTATAATAAAGGCTTAATTAAGGTTGAACAACTTTATCACGATAAGTTTGAACCAAATAAAAAATTAAGCGCCTGGACAATATAAAAAAGATACTATTTAGTATCTTTTTTTATGTTATTAGTAATAAACATCGCATCTCCAAAGCTAAAGAATCTATACTTTTCCTTTATTGCTTCTTTATAAGCATTTAATATCTTATCTCTACTACTTAAAGCAGAAACTAGCATAACTAAAGTACTCTTTGGTAAATGGAAATTAGTAATTAAACAATCAATTCCTTTAAATTCATAACCAGGATAAATAAATATATCTGTATTACCACTAGTAGCAATAAACCTACCATTATTATTAGTAGCAATAGTTTCTAATGTTCTAGTACTTGTAGTACCTACAGCAATAATTCTTCTTCCTTCATCTTTAGCTCTATTTAAAATATCAGCAGTTTCTTTATTCATAACATAGAATTCACTATGCATATGATGTTCTAAAATATTATCTACTTCAACAGGTCTAAAAGTACCTAACCCAACATGTAATGTAACATAAGTAATTATAATACCTTTATTTTCTATATCTTTAAGTAATTCCTTGGTAAAATGTAATCCTGCAGTTGGAGCAGCAGCACTACCAATATTCTTAGCATATACAGTTTGATATCTACTTTGATCAACTAATTTTTCATGAATATATGGAGGTAATGGCATTGTACCTAATTTATCTAAAATTTCCATTAGAATACCATCATATATAAGTTCAATATGTACTAGACCTTCATCAAACTTTTCAATTACTCTAGCCTTTAATTCTCCATTACCAAAAGAAACTATCGTACCAACTTTTAATCTTTTAGCAGGTTTAGATAAACACTCCCACTTATTAGATCCTAAATCCTTAAGTAATAATATCTCAATTACCGCACCAGTTTCTTCCTTAACTCCTATTAATCTAGCAGGAATAACTTTAGTATCATTTAACACTAAAACATCACCTGGTACTAAATAATCAATAATATTATTAAAATGTTCATGAACTAATTCACCACTATTTTTATCCATTATTAATAATCTAGAAGAATCTCTCTTTTCTAATGGTGTTTGAGCAATTAATTCTTGTGGTAATTCATAATCAAATTCTGAAATATTCATATTATCACCCCGAATAACTATCTAATTATATATAATTATTATTAAAAAGTCCACAAATAAAAAAGGAATTAAATTCCTTTTTATTTACCAACAGTAAACTTAAATTTATTAAATAATGGAACTAATAAACTAGCAACCAAAATAGTAATATAAATTGCTATAAATGAATGTGATACATTAACAAATACACCACACAACAATCCTATAATAAATGCATATAATACTCTACCAGTTCTAACTACAGGTGTAGCATTTGATAAAGATAAAACAAAAACAATTGCAAATATAAATCCACTATTAAATAAATTTCTTAAAATATCATAAAAACCTATCTTACCAGCAAAATATAAAATACTAGCAACAACAACATATCCAAGGAATGCAATTAAAGGCATTTCTTTTTTATAATACTTATTAAATATTAAAATTAAATAACCAATTAAAGCACATAATGTACTAGTAGTTCCAATAGCACCTATACCTTTACCTATAAATAGCAAAGAAGGTTTAGTAACAGCATCTACTAATTCTAATTCATATAGATTAGCATAACTCTTAACTCCCATTAATGCTAAAATACCAACTAAAATACACTTATATAGTGCTACTTGATTAACAGTAACCTTATTATCAATAAACTTTAATAGAACATCTACTACTACCATAATAGGAATTGTAATATAAAGTTTATGCATAGGACCAGTAACTAAATAACATAATACATTAACAAAAGGAGCTATAGAGTTGTATACACTACTCATTCCCTCTTCTTTTTTAATTACCGTATAGTAATAAATCTCAAATACATAACTTAAGAATAATACTACAATAGGAATTACAAAATATTGAGTACCAAACCAAAATGGAATAACACCTTTTTGAACAGGAACAATACCATTTTTATAATAACCAAATATAATAACTGGTAATAAACTTAATAAATAAAATAGATTAATTCCTAATATTTTATTATCTTTTAAAAACCCTTTTTTCATAGTCCTACTCCTTTATATCCTTTTCTCTATTTATTAAATTAATATTAGCTGGACATACAAAATTACAAAGTCCACATCTAATACAATTAGGATCTAATTTCTTAGCCATAGGATTAATTCCAATAGGACATATATCTATACATTTACCACATTTAATACATTTAGATGGAATTACATCTTTATGTGGGAATATAAAGATACTTCTAATATTATCAGTAACAATTAAATTATCTATATTAGGACATTTAACTTTTCTCATAAAATTATTTAAATAAATATCTACATCATTTAAATCGTCATTAACACCTTTACGGATCATTTCACCTACATTTGACCCATATTTAGTATTAACAACAAATACTCTACTAGCACCCTCATAACATACTGTTATATATCTTTCCCCTACAGGTAAACCATCTTTAACAGCAACAAATATCTTATATAATGCAAATGCATCTAAGAATAAAATATCTTCAAATTTATAATCATCAAAGTACTTTCTAGCTAATACTTGATTTGTATTATTAGGGAATACATCTGGAATAACTTTAAAATTAATATCAGGATAATCTTTAATAACTTTATTAACTGCATCAACATTATTATCATCATATTTAGATAATAATAAATGAGCATTAATATTAAATCTTCTAGAAATTAAATTCATAATATCTAGTAGATTAGTAACATTATCTTGAACTAAATAATTGCTATTAAATTGATATGGTTCAACGTCCAATGCATTAACTACTAATAGTTTGCAAGGATCTTTAAGTTTATTAACTATTAATTTATTATCATAATCAATACCTAAATTCTCGCAAGCTTTAATCAATTCTTCTTTTTTAACATTCTCAATACTATCTAAAGCTTCTTCAGAGACAAATGCTGAATTAGTATGATCATTAACTATTCTAATAACATCATCTTTATAATCAATATCACCAGAAATAGTAGCATAAGTTTTAATACCAGCTGCAGATTCTTTTAACAACTGATTAATATAAACATAATCGCCATCATTAACGTAAACATTGTCTCCTTCTCTAGCATACACTTCAGTATACTCAGGATCTAAATATTCAACTTTAGATAAAGCAATCTTCTTTTCATCATTATTAAACTTATAAGTTAATTCCATAAATAATCACTACTTTTCCTATTTTATTCTACTATCATTAGTATACAATATTTAATATCTAGAAACAAGAAAAAAAGACACTAATAAGTGTCCATTATTTTTCTTCATTATATTTATCATCTAAATACTTTTTTAAATTAATAGCAACATCACTAGGCAATATAGATTCCAACTCTTCTAAAGAAGCTTGTTGCATTTTAAGTACACTACCAAACTTCTTAATTGAAGCTTTCTTTCTTGCTGATCCAATACCTTCTATATCATCTAATACACTACCAATACTACCTTTGCTTCTTAATTGACGATGAT
>JAFPMR010000141.1 GCA_017411235.1 Bacilli bacterium
AGTGATTTTAATTATTGACATAACTTATCAATTTATGATAAAATTAGATACTAAAAAGGAGATTGTTATGAAAAATCAAATTGGTGAATTTGAAAAAGTACTAGATGAAAATGAAATTACTATATATATGAAACAACTAAATGATAATACATTTATTGTAGCAGAAAATAATATATCAGATGATACCTATATAATAAATATTATAAAAGTTGTATTAGATATAAAACTCATATTAATTCTATCAAAAATAACACATATAGAAAATACTAGAGATATTATTATATATTTAATCAAAAATTGGTATTTAGATTCATATATAACAGGAATACAACAGTTATATTATGAAGAAAAATCAGTTGATAGTAATATAGATGAACTTATTTGGGAAAAACAATTTATAGATATATTGGAGAGTGAAACTTATGCAGGATAAAACAAGAAACATTATTAGATTTATACTTAAAATTATATGTTTAATGATGATTATAATACCTGGATGGATTTTATATAATTATTATAGTCAGATTGAGAATAATAAAGAACTTGTTGGAGAATTAAAAGATGAAATTACTAAAACTCCTACAGCTACAGCAACTGATAGTGATTCAACTGAAGCTATAATAGATTTAGCACCAATATATAAACAAAATAATGATTTAGTTGGGTGGCTTACTATACCTAATACAGAAATAGATTATCCAGTAATGCAAACACCTAATGATGAAGAATATTATTTAAGAAAAAACTTTAATAAAGAATATGATATAAATGGTACTTTATTTTGTAAAGCAGAAGCAGATATACTAAAGCCATCAGATAATATTACTATTTATGGACATCATATGAAGGCTAATGTAATGTTTAAGCCATTAGATAATTATAGAAATGAAGATTTTTATAAATCTCATAAAGAAATTATATTTTATACAATAGATAAGGATAATTTACAAACTACAAAGAATACATATGAAGTGATTGCTGCTTATACAACAGATGTAAAAGTAGGAACATATCCTTATGATGAATTTATTGATGGTACAGAGGAAGAATTTAATGAATTTATAAAGAATGTCACAAGTAATACTCCATATAATATAGATACATCTGATATTAAATATGGAGATAAGTTTATATCGTTAAGTACTTGTGCATATCATACATCCGAAGGTAGATTTGTTATTATAGCTAAAAAAATAAAATAATAAGGATGGAACATATTATGAATAATAAAGCGCTTACAAAAATGAACAATTTAATAGCAGAAACAAAGGGTAAAACCATTAAAAAATCTGCAATAAAAGATACTTTATGGAAAAATAAGGATTTACAAACTGAAATCCAGGTAAATAATTGTGTCCAATATCTAAAAGATAATGGATATAGAGTTATTAATGATATAAAAAATGATGATTTTAAGAAAACTCCTACTGATAAAAAGGTAGTTAAGAAAGAAACTAATAAAAAGGAAGTTAAGAAAGAAACTAAACCTGTAGTTAAGAAAGAAACTAAGAAAGAAACACCTGTAAAAACAAAGAAAAAAGAAGAAACAAAGAAAAAGGTAGTTACAAAAAAAGAAACTACACCAACAAAAGATACTAATAAGAAAGAAGAAATTACAGCATCTAGTTTATTTGAAGATACTAGAGAATTAGATGATGATGAAGAAGAAGTAGTTGATACAATTGATGTAGAGGAAGATGAAATAGATGAAAATGAAATAAATGAAGATTTTTCTACAATTAATAATGATTATGTTGAAACAGATGATGTTAAGTTATATCTTCGTAGTATAGCTGATATGAATTTACCTATATTAACTACGGAAGAAGAACAAGCGTTAGGTGAAAGAATTAAACAAGGTGATGCTTTAGCTAAAGAAGAATTAGTAAAGCATAATTTAAAATTAGTAGTTAGTATAGCTAAAAGATATGTTGGATTAGGTGTTGATTTTATGGACCTCATTCAAGAAGGTAATATTGGATTAATGATTGCTGCTGAAAAATATAAACCAGAATTAGGATTTAGATTTTCAACATATGCAACACATTGGATAAGACAACATATAACAAGACATATTGCTAATACTGGTAGACTTATAAGATTACCAGTACATATGATTGAACACGCTAGGAAAATAGCATTAGCAAAAAGAGATTTATATGAAATGACTACTAAAGAACCTACTATTGAAGAAATTACTGAGTTTATAAATAAAAATAAGCAAAAATATCTTAAAAAGAGTGAACAAAATAAAGATATTACTCCAGAAGATGTATTAAATGCTTTAACTCATATAGAAAATTCAATAGTATCTTTAGATGCTCCTTTAAATAAGGAAGAAGAAGATAGTACACTTATTGATTTTGTAACAAATCCATCAGAACAATCTGTAGAAGATGTTGCTTTAGATAATGAATTAGGTGTTACTTTAAGAGAAGTATTAAGTAGAGTATTAACTGAAAGAGAATTAAATGTTATTATTCGTAGATTTGGTTTAGAAGATAATACTCCTAGAACACTTGAACAAGTTGGTAAAGAATTTAAGGTAACTCGTGAGAGAATAAGACAGATTGAGGCTAAAGCACTTCGTAAATTA
>JAFPMR010000142.1 GCA_017411235.1 Bacilli bacterium
GAGATAGACACTTAGTAGCTAAATTCCAGAAAAATGTATTAGTATCTATAACTACAAAAGATACAGATGCTGGTACTTGGACTGGAGATGGTTATTATATGATTGGAGATGATGTTATATTACAAGCATTTCCTTCTGATGGCTATGAATTTAGTTATTGGAGAGATAGTAATACAGACCCAGCTACACTCTATTATGATAATCCTCTTACACTAACTAATATACAAGATGATATAGAATTAGAAGTTATATTCAGTTCTACTAATAATATATCAATAATAATAATAGATAATGAAGGTGGCTCTACTACTGGTTCTGGATATTATAGTTCAGGAGATACAGTAATAATAGAAGCTACACCTAATAATGGTTATACTTTTAGTTATTGGGAAGATGAACAAGGAAATCATATTACTAGTAATCCTTATTCATTTACAGCTTTAACTAATAGGATATTCAAACCTAGATATGATAAAATAAAATATATAGTATCTACAAATGTTAATCCTAGAGGAGCTGGTTCTGTTTATGGTAATGGTAATTCTTTCTATTATGGAGATGTTTGCCAATTAACTGCTACTCCTTATACTAGATCCTATGTATTTAGTAATTGGTCTGAAAATGGAAATATATTAAGTACAGATAATCCCTATAGATTTGAAGTATTTGAGAATAGAACCATAACAGCTAATTTTATACAAGATTCTAATACGTATACCATTACCATATCTACACAATATGATCCTGATAATGGTACTGTACAATTTGATACACCTGATACTTATACCATTACAATTTCTGAAGAAGGTAATGGTACTGTACAATTTGATACAACAACAAACACTATTACTATATCTGATGATGGTAATGGTACTGTAAACTTTAATAATTAAAATAATATGAGTTCAATTAGTCGTACTTTTACGAGTGGTGATACTTGTACAATCAGCGCCACTCCCTCAAGTGGGTATTCATTTACTGGCTGGTATGAAAATGATTCTTTAGCCTCTAATGCTAACCCTTATTCTTTTATGGTAAATGCTAATAGAAGCTTAGTAGGTAGGTTTTCTGCTAATGCTTATGTTGTTAGCGCTACCGTTGATCCTAAAGATTCTGGTACTGTAAGCGGAACTGGTAGCTATGATTATGGTACAACTGCTACATTAACTGCTACACCCGCTACTGGTTATAACTTTGTAAACTGGACTGTCGGTGGTTCTGTAGTAGGTTCCAATCCAACTTATTCATTTACTGTCTCTGGAGATGCAACAGTTCAAGCTAATTTCGTTATTAAGACTTATAACATAGCTGCTTCTGTTGATCCTAATGGTGGTGGTACTGTAAGTGGTACTGGTACTTATAATCACGGTGCCTCTGTAAGCTTAACTGCTACTCCTTCTGCTGGATATACCTTTGTTGGTTGGTTTAATGGAGCTAGTAGTAAAGTAAGCACAGATAATCCTTTGACCTTTATTGCTACAGAATCCATAAGTTATGTTGCTAAGTTCGCGCCTACATATACTATTAGCGTTGAATATGATAATGCTAAGGGTACAGCTGCATTCGTCGAACAACAGCAAGAAAATGATTAAAGATAAATGGGGGTTGAAATATACCCCCTACTTAAAAAACTAAACAATATTAAACATATAAAGGAGAAAATTTTATGGCTCAAATAACTATAACAAAAACAATAGAACAAGGAGATTCTATTACTATTCAAGCAAATCCCGGAGAAAATTATTCTTTCGGGGGTTGGATTTTTGACCCTAATCAAAGTCCAGTAAGAACTAATCCTTATACTTATACTCCTAATTCTAGTGATAATATAGAAGCCGTATTCAATATAACAGATCCATTAGTAGTTGTATGTTCAGATAAAGAAGATACTGTTGGTAGATATTTATACTTGGTTAATAAAAATGATCAAGTAA
>JAFPMR010000143.1 GCA_017411235.1 Bacilli bacterium
GCTATCATCTTCATGTATTGCAGGACGGAGAGAGAATTCGTCTTCTATGAATCCATTACCAAAATTATGATCCAAATGTCCGTGAGTAGCTAAAAGATGTATGGGCTTAAGGTTGGTTTCTTTGATATATGTGATAAAGCCATTACCCCCCTTTGATATCTTTTGGAGTTATGTTTCCTTCTTTGTCAAACTTATATTCTTTCCTAGTACCTCTAGAATAGTTTAGCCATTTATTATTAATATCATCTTCATGAATTAAATTATGGCAGTCAATACATATACCTATTAAGTTGTTTTCATTTATAGTTATATTGTCATCATATACATTGCTATCATTTAGATGTTCTATATGATGTACTATTCCTATTCTTCTTTTGTATTTAGGTATGTAACTAGATATACCATCTACATATACTGGCTTACCACAGTTAGCACATAAACAATTTTGTTTTATCCATATATTCTTCCTAACTGTTTTCCATGCTTTGCTTTGATAAAAATCTTTTCTTATTCCATAACTCATTTCTTTTCTACTTTCTTAGTAGGCTTTTTCTTATCTTCTTTCTTTACTTCATCTGGTACTATTACACATAAATGTTGACTAACTAATAGATTACATTCTTCTTTAGTTACTTTTAATTCATCATCTATCTTATGTACTTTACCTTTAGATGCAAATTCTTTTATACATCTTACTTTCATATTATCCTCCTTACATTAAAAACTTATCTATATCATCTTGAGTAGCATTTCTAGTTGTATCATTATCATCTACACTACTTATTAGAATATTCATTAAACTTACAAATGACATCTCTTTCATTTCTTCAATTGTTATTCCTAATCTTTTAGCAAGTGATATTACTACATACTCATCTACTTCTTCATCACTAGTTGCTTTCTTTGACAGTTGTTTGTATTCCCCTTGATATGGGAGATGTGGCTAACTCTATCACATCCATTATCCAGTCTTGATTATCAAAGATTCCATCAGTTTCTTTTAAGAAGTTCTCATAACTTGATACTTGCTTTGGATCTGCTTCTTCTATCATTGTGTAAGATAGTCTTAATAATATCTCAATTAAGTCATCCATTTCTCCTAGCATTTCTTCATTATCAATTCCTTGTAGTTTAGTTATTGTTTGAATATCTGCTAATAACTTTCTTCCAGTATCATTCTTATACTTGAATTGTGTATAAGCACTAGACTTCATAAAGTATTCTTTTTCTCCAATTTTTACTTGCTTCTTCATATTTTCCTCCTTTGATTTTTTAATGTGTTTTATTAACCCTCAAAGACACGCCTTTATAAAACACCCATTCCCACTCATAAGAGCTGTCCATCCCACTTATACTTTAAATCTTAGAATAGTAAATAGTGAAAGATAGGTTAATATATACCAACTCTAAATAAACAGATAAGCTATTTCTTTAGTGTTTCCATATATTATATTTTTACTAGTCTAATCTTTATAAGTACCATAGAATAGATATGCCATAATATCACTCGTACGTTTAAAGTTAGACTTCCACCACTTGTATTATGTTCAAACATATCTACTCTATGCTAACTATAAAGTTAGCAAAAGAATTATATAATAAATATAAAAATAAAAACTTCGACCTATACGGTCTAGTGCCTTTATAGACACCATAGAGTAGCAAATAGTGAAAGATAGATTAAATATACCAACTCTAAAAAAACAGGTTTCCGAATTTTTTTAGTGTTTCCATATATTATATTTTTGCTAGTCTAATCTTTATAAGTACCATAGATAGATAGAAAAGTTTTAATCTAATAAAAGGGGATTTACATTTATGAATATTTTTGCTCTATCTATCTATGCTACCTATAAAATAGGCAGCACTCAAAGGCTTTCCAAAAAATAATGGGATGCAATTAGTGTCTTTATAGACACCAACAGAAAGAAATAATTAAAATATGCTCATCCTGTTGCTGCCTATAAATGCACTCTATCCTTATATTTTTTCTGGATTATTAGTTTACCTTTTGAGTTTCTTTCATTTCTATTGTGATATTCAAAGTCTTGTAATAAGTATTCTATTATTTCTCTTTGGTCTTTATTTGGCTCATGTTGTTGATTATTTATTACTTTGAATATCTTGTTTAGGGCTATGTAAGTGTCAATGTCTTTGCACTCTATTAAATGTAGGTATTGATGTGGTATAGGCATTAATAAAGCTATGTTACTAATCTCTAATTTACCTCCATCTTCTTTTTTGATGATATGATGTCTAGTTACATCTTTTTTGACTAGTTTATAATTCATCCAGTCTAAGTTACTTATAGGTTTATAAATCTTTAGCATTTCTTTTGTAATTTTATTCATTCCACCAAAAAAAGCAACTTGTTTAGTTGCTCTTATCTCCTACAATATCAATATACCACTTATTTGTGTGAAATGTGTGAAAGTTGATTATTGTTAATATAGTTTATCATTTTTTTATATGCAGTTGTTCTATGGCTATGTGTTAATTCTCCTATCTTATACCAGTCATACAAATCTAAAAATCTATATCTCATTATTTGTCTTATCTCAGCTTCTTCTACTGATTCAATATAATTCTCTATCTTTAAGTATTCTTCTAATGCTGTTAATCTTGCATTAATCCATTTTTCTTTAAGTATAGCTCTTTTCTCTTGAATTGAATTGTGTACACTAGATCCAGATAATTCTTTATCTAGGTTTATTGCTGATAATCCTACTCCAAATTCTTTTAGTCTATCTTCTAAGTCTTTTATTTCTTTTTTTAAATAATAATATCTACTCAATTCTTTTTCAGTCATATTATTTTCCTTTACCTATAAATATCTCTTTAATTGCTTTTGCTAATACTTCTAATGATGTTATTAATACTATCAATAAGATTACTGCTATTACAGCTATTCCTAATATTTTTATTATTTCCATAAACTCCTCCTCCCTATTCAACCTAATCCCTATAATCCATAATTATTAATATCAGCAATATAATACATGTTAATATTAATATTCTAGTTACTATCATTCAATTCTCCTATTTTTTTAAGTAATCCACCTATTAACAAATTCTTTTCTTTTATAAGTTTACTTCTTTCTTCTAGTTCTGCTTTTAAGTTCTTTATTCTAGTATCTTTGTATTTTATATCTTTTTCTAATCTTCTTAATTCAACTTGTAAGGCTTGTACTTTTAATTGTTGCTGCATATATCTTTTCTTTAGCATTTGATAACTATACTTATTCTTTTCTAAATCCATTACTTCTTACCTAACTTCTTAACCTTTAGACTTATATATACTGGATTTGCATATTGTTCTAATATTCCTTTTAATTGCTCTAATGTGTTTATTGTTTCAGTTCTTTCTTCTATTGTTAATTCATAAGGTTTAGTTGCATTTACTAATTTCATATTTGCATAATATAATAATTGTTCTAATTCATGTTCTTTTTCAGTCATCTATATCCTCCTCTTTATCAATTCTTTTTAGTAATATCTTTACTAAATCCTTTTTAGGATTATCAACTACAGATGTATAACTCATTTTGTCTATAAATACTTCTAATTCATTTATTATGCCTTGTAATCTTTGTATTTCTTTGTCTTTTTCTTCAAGTACTGTTTGATGATACCAACTATCTCCATGTTTATCTTTTAATTCAGTTACAAATGGATTATCTATTACTTTCATTGTCTATCTCCCTTCTTGTATTTGCTTTAAATGTTTACATTCTTTTTTTTGGCATTCTCTTTCTTTTATATCTAATCCTCCTAGATAACACTTATGTAAATCACAATATGCTCTACAATGCTTTTTTTTGATTATTTTCCCATATATTCCCATAGTAAAGTTTTGATAATTATAATTCCCTCTTTTGTATTTCTTCATTATTCTTTTTCTTTCTTTGTATATCTCTTTCTCTAAGCAACTCCTACATACTAAGTATTCTTTATTCTTTTTGTCTATTGTAAATAATTCTTCTGTGTATTTATTACATTTACCACATATCATTTGGTATTATTCCATTCTCTAGAAAGTTGATTCTCTATTACTCTTATTTGTAACTTAGTACTATTTATTGCTTCTTGATTAGCTTGATATATTGCTTCTTTTACATCCCTTTGAAATCTCTTCTCAGCAACTTCTGGAACTCCATATACTACTTGTTGTATTAATGTTACTGGCATTCCTTTTTCTGCTCTTAGTTTCAATGCTTCTTGTCTTAATGTGATTTTATAATCTTTTTCAGCTTGAGCATATTCTGTTCCAGTTTCTCTCAGTTTCTTTATTGATATATTTAACTCTTTGATTTTTAATTGTAATTCATTAAATAGATCATACATGTTTCATATACCTTCCTTTGAGTACTTTGATTATTTCTTCATTCTCTTTTGTTTTATTCTCTTCTAACATTTCAATTGCTGTTTGTATTCTTTTGATTAGTCTTTTCTTATCTTCTTCAAGCCATCTGTTTTTATCTACTAAGTAAATGTTAGATTTGTATAATTGTTCATTTATTTTTTCCATTTTTATCTCCTTTTTCCCAACTAAACTTTTCAATTATATTGTCAAAGTAATCATCTTCCCATCTTAAATCATATATTTTCTTTTTATATTTGTTGTTGCAATAATCAGTTGCTGTTTGCTTAGATATATACAAATCTCTTGCTGCTGCTCTAGCACTTCTATAAAACTTCTTTATTTCTCCATCTTCTATTAGTACTACTCTTTTAGAATTGCTTAAATATCCAGTTCTTTTTCCATATTCTTTTTTTGTGATTATTTCTAAATTTCTATAATAGTTGTCAAATTCCATTTTATTTTTATGATATACTCTTTCATTCTCTTTTAATGGTCTAATGAAATAAGTAGCTACTAACTTAGCACATCCATATTCTTTTCTATCTAATTTGATGGCATAATAATTTCTATTCCATTTTCTATAAGGTTTTAAATATCTATAACCTTTTTTATTCAACTTTCTAAATCTTCCAAAGTTAGACACTTCATATCTAGGATTAAAATCCATTGTTTTCCATTCTTCATGCATAGACACCTCTTAGAATGGTAAATCACTATCAGTTATAGTTATTTGTTCTTCTCTGTTTGTCTTAGCACTTACTTTATTGAAGTCAACTTCTTCATCTTTTGTCATATCTTTTTTTGATTCCAGATATTCTACTTCTTCAACTAGTACATAACTTTTGTATTTTCTCTTTCCATCACTTTCATATGTATCTACTCTTAATTCTCCTTGAATACCTAATAAGTTTCCTTTTCTTTGATACTTTACTAAGTTTTCAGCTAATTTATTCCAGATGATACATGTTATAAAATCAGTTTCTCTTTTTCCATCTCTTATTACTGGTCTATTTGTAGCAATTGTAAATTGACATAATGGAGTACCTTGCTTTGTATGTTCTAGTACTAGTTCTTTTGTTAATCTTCCAGTTAATATTACTTTATTCATTATTCTTCCTCTTTTCTAAAGTTTCTACTGCTTCTTTTAATTGTTCTGTAGTCATCTCAGTATTTGAATTGACATTGTAATGTTTTAATAAATCTTCATATATGCATTCAGTATCTATTACTAAATCATTTAATTTGCTCATTAATGATATTCTTTCCATTGATTCCTCTTCACTAGGTATTTTCTCTCCAGTTAATAACTCATAACATTTAATGTCATATTCACTAGCTTTATTGTTTAGATACCATTTGACATATTGACTATTTCTTTCTATTACTTCTCTAAATGTTAATCCTTTATGTTTTCCATATGGGAATGTCCAATTCTCAGCATCTTGTAATGTAGGATCTTGATTATTAATTGCATTTTGTACTTCTTCTGCACTTGCTACTGATGTATCAACTCCTAATCCTAGCATTCCTAATGCTCTTCCTACTGCACTTGTTTCACAATTCTCTATGTAACTTGTTTTGTTTATAAATGAACTATCTTCTTTTTCATATGCATGTCCTGTTCCTAATGTACATCCTAGAGCCATTACTCTAGCTTTAAATACACATACTCCATTCTCATTGCTTAACATCTCAGTTTCTATTGTTCCTTCTGGATATAGTTTTCTAAATGCTTTTATTCTTTGATTAACTTCTACATAATCTTTTCCTTTTATATTTGTAGATAACATTTCACTATTAACTTTTTCTAGATCCTCATATTTCATTTTCTATCTCCTTTGATAAAGTATTTCTTCCAATGTACTTTTTCTCCATATCTATTTATTCCAGTTTCTATTTCATCATCTATCTCATAATTAAGTCTTAATCTTCTTATGTATTCACTTAATCTAGTACATCCTAAATCTTCAAATGCTTGTTTAGTAGTTATATATCCAAATCTAGTCATATACTCTAAAACTCTATTTTCCATTCTTTTTAAGCTCCTTTAATTCTTTTTTTAGTTTTGTATTTTCTTCTTTTAGTTTTAAATTAATCTCAAGTAGTTCTTGTATTCTGTCATTGAATAAATCTTGTTGTTTTACTCTTACTCTATGCTCTGTATTTAACTCTAGTATTTTTCTTTCTAATTCTTCACATTTAACATCATATTTTAGTTCTAATGTATTGTATTTCTTTCTAGTCTTTAAATGCTCATATATTTTCTCTTTCATTATTGCATCTCCTTATTTTTTCATTCATTCTATATTTGAACTCATCCCTTTTGCTTTTAAATACATAATGTTTACACCAGTTGCATAGTACTTTATCTTTTTGTGGAAGTATAAGCACTCTATGTCCACAGTTACATGTATAAGTATGTAAGTTTAGCTCATCCTGTAGTCTTTCCATTTTTGGTATTGTTAATCTATCTTTCATGCTACCATCTCTCATATGGATCTGGATCTGGTGGTAATGCTCTATAATTCTCTTCTAAATCTCTTTTTACATCTCTTAGTTCTTCTTCTAAGTTGTCAACTTCATCTATTAAATCTTCATAATCTCCTAAAAACTCTTCTAAAGTTATTAAGTCTTTATTAGGAAATCTTTTCTTTATCCATCTATTGCAACTTCTTAAATCTATTTTTATATCTCCAAAGTCCATACTACTCTCCTATTAATAATCTTTCTTTATCCTTTGAAGTAAGCATTTTATAATCTGTATTTCCTAATTGGATAAGTTCTTTTTCTCTTTCTTTCAACTGATTATATTCAGCTATAAATTCTTTTCTATTCCATGTATTATCAGTACTCATACATATTATTTGGTATCCAATATGATTTGTAATATATGCTGTATAAGGTTTTAATTCTGATAATGCTAATTCCTGTCTATAAGTTCCATATCTATGTATTACTCTTAACACTTCTTCCCACTCATCCTCAGCAGTTGGTAGATGTGATGTCTTATCTTCTGCTATTTCTCTTTTTATTTGTGCTATTGTAGGAAAGTACTGACTAGTATTAATTATGTTTCTAATTGCTTTATTAAAATCTTCTTCTGGTACATCTTTAAAAAACTCTAGCCATGAATTAATCATCATTTGGATTTCTTGTTTACTATAATCTTTCAAAGCATTTTGATAATTTGTTTTTAATAAAGTAATTGCTTTAATTATTGTTTCCCTGCTCATCATAAATCTCTTTCATAGTTTCTAAGAAACTACTTTTTCCTTTCTTGTTATTTTCAAACCAATTTTCTCTAATAGCTTTTCTTAGTACTAAATTGAAGTTGGTATATTTATTCTTGTTATTGTTGCTTTCTACATATTCATCTAATAAATCTATTTTTCTTTTTACTAAATCTTCTCCAAAATCATTTACTAATCTTAGGTATTCATCTATTGTGAGTTTTACTCTTCCATAAGTTCCATACTTTTCTTTATATACTTTCTTTTTATTATTAATACTTGTATTATTAATACTTGTATTATTATCTTCACCTTTTTGTGAATACCCTCCTATCTTTTTGTGAATACCCCTCATATCTTTTTGTGAATAGGTGGTATCTTTTTGAATAATACCTATTTTGAGTATTCTTTTTTGTATTTCTTTACCTTTATAAATGTAATCAACTTCAATATATTTTTTATCTTTTAAATGTTTGATCCATGTTGCTACTGCATTAGGTTTTACTCCATATAATTCACTAAAATATGTATTAGAAGCCCAACACTCTCCAGTCTTATAAGTAAGAGCTGTTATCTCTCCATATAATAGTTTTTCATTTGCTCTTAATTCATTGTCATATCTAACTTCTGCTGGAATCACAGCATAATAGTTAGGTTTTTCTTCCATATATACCTCCTAACACTCTCTGATACTATCTTCTAGACACATTAGATATAGAACTACTAGAGCATTAACTCCACATCCAAAGTATGTTAGACTTGGTAAATGTCCACCATTATAAAATGGAGCTAATGTAAAGAATATAAATTCCCATATTAGAAATCCTATTCCAGCTAATCCTAGTAGTAATTCAATAATTCTAAATATCATTTTTATTTTTTTCATTTTTGCATCCTCTTTTCTTTTTTATTCTTTTTTTGGTATAATTTAATTAGTCATTTCTTTTAAATAATTCATAATAATCTTTGTTAAAATAATTGCATAGTGTTTCAATATCTCCTATTGTCCATTGACTTTTTCCAGATAATCTTCTACAGACTGATGCATGTGTTATATCTAGTACTTTTGCTATTGTCTTTTGATTATCTCCATGTTTAGCCATCTCTCCAACTAGATTTGGATATAATATCTTCTTCATTGCATCTCCTTTCTGTAAACAAAAAAACACCCAAGGTAATTTACCTTGAGTGTTCAACTACTTGAAATTGATATTATGTTAACTTCTCAAGGCATAATTATAAAGTTTTTTGTTTACCATTTATAATTCCATTATACTATCCATATTGAAATAGTCAACATAATTTTAAGATTTTTTTACAAAGTTTACAATTTAATTTTTTAAGTGTCAATTTTTTATTATTATTCAAGTAGTTAATGCAATTACATATCCTTATCCTAATAATATATTAATAAGGTTTATAATATATATCCATATTATATAATATAATAAGGATTTAGTACTTTTGATACAGAAGTTTATAATTTGTTGCTTTCTCTTGTATCTTTCTCTGTCTTTACTTATTAACATATAGTATTGATACCCTTCATAATACTTGTCTTTGTATTTGTATTCAATATTCAATACTTTCCATCCCATAGATGTAGTATCTCCAATATCATATGGTAGCATTGTTTTTCTTAATCTGTAGATGATACTTCCATCATTTTTTTGGTATGTTATTTGCATCACTCCTACTCCAC
>JAFPMR010000144.1 GCA_017411235.1 Bacilli bacterium
TGTAGCTAGTGACATAGCAACTAGTGCAGGTACAGCAGGAGCCGTAGGCTCTGCTATGGGTGCTTTATCAGGTTCAGGTGCATTAGCAGGATTAGGTGTTGGTGCAGGTATTGGTGGAGCTGTTGCAGGTGCAGGATTAGCAGGATATGGACTTGGTACTGCATTAGATAAAATGACAGGTGCATCAAGTTATTGGGCTAATAAAGCTTGGGAATTATTACATTAATTAAGGATATAAAATATGGCAGGTAATTTAGATAAAGCCTTACTTCAAATGGCAGGTTTTGAAGATGAAGGTGATTTATATGCAAAAGCCGCTGATAAGTGGTCTGGTAACGAAACTAAAGATTATCTTGGTAAAACAGGGTATAAGTTTCAAATAGACAAAGATGTAGATGATGATGCAGCTAATTGGGGATTTAAAGATTCTGATGCAAGATTAAATGCATTGTTATATGCATGGGCTAAAGATAACCCTAATGAGCAGATTACACCTAAATTAATTAATAGGTTACGCTATTTAGCAGGTACAGCAGATAGTATGAATGTTACAGGAGGTTGGCTTACTAAAAAAGTATATGAAGATCCTCATGTTAAAGGATTAATAGATTTAATTAAAAAAGATCCTGATAAAGCCAATAATATATTTAAAACTTATGGTTACAATAGTGATTCTGCTATCCAGAATTACTTTGATTGGGCTACACAATATATGGACGATGATACAAATAGTGCTTCTATTTGGCGTAATATTTTAGGTAGAAACTTTAATAAAGCATTAAGAGCAAATTCACGAGAATTAGAAGATAGATTAAATTCTGATATTAATAATCCTAATTACGGCTTATCTGAAGAAGATATAGCTGCAAGAAGTAGATTAGCTGAAGCTGAAGCTAAATTAAAAGCTGAAGATGCTAAAAGATTACAAGATGCAAAAAATAAAGAAAATTTAAGAAGAGCAGGATTTGGTTATAGAATAGATAATCCTAATTATAAATCTACTATACCCCCTGAATGGCTTTAGTGAGGTGATTTAATGACATATACTACAGATCCAGATAATGATAACTTTCAGCTTAATAGGCTTATTAATGCATTTAAGCGAAATCAAGTAGATGGTACTCAAGAGTATCAAGATAGGAATGCATATGACAAAATGGTTAATTGGAGATTACCTGTTAATAATACAGGTATATCTCTAATGGGTGCTGCTATACCTGCAGTTAGGCAATTAGCACAACCATATGTTGATGGTGTTAAAGCTACTATACAGCCTCTATCTAATACACCTAATATGCAAACAACAATGAGAGATGGTAAACCTTTACAAGTGGAGACGATGAATAACTATATGAACTCTGGAACAGCTTATAATGATTATCAGTTTAATCCTGAAGCCTTTTTACAATCTAAACTTAGAGTAGACCCTAAGACAGGTGTTTATTCAGCAGATGACCCTTTAGCTCAATCAATACTTATGATTGAATCTAAAGGTATTCCTACTCGTGTTTCTAAAACAGGTGCTAAAGGCTTGTATCAATTTATTAAGAGTACAGGTAAAGCTTATGGTTTAGTAACAGATGAAGATTTCTTTGACCCTAATAAAAACTTTGAAGCATTTAAACGATTAACAGTTGATAATGCTAAATTAATAAAAAATGCTGGTTTACCTGTTAATCCTGTTACTATATGGGGTTATCAAAATTTAGGTCCTAGATTTGCTGAAGTATACAGGGCATTTCAAAGAGGTGATGATAACGTAAGTGCTAAAACTAGAGAAGCTATGGGATTAAATGGAGCTAATACTGTTGCAAAGTATATGAATCTATTTAGCAATAATTTACAAAAATATTGGAGATAACATATGGCTTTAAA
>JAFPMR010000145.1 GCA_017411235.1 Bacilli bacterium
GGTGGAAGTAACAGATGTATTAAAAAAGATTGAAGATAATGGATTTGAAGCATATGTAGTTGGTGGATATGTTAGAGATCAACTCTTAGGTATAGTTTCTACTGATATAGATATTTGTACTAATGCTAGAGTCAAAGACATTTTAGAAATCTTTAAAGATACGAATGCTACTAGTAATGAATATGGATCTGTAAAGATTAATAGTAATGATTATCGTATAGATATTACTACTTATAGAAGAGATGTTAAATATAATGGTGATCGTAAGAAAGTAGAAATAGAATATGTAGATAATCTATTAGATGATATTAATCGTCGTGATTTTACGATGAATACTTTATGTATGAATAAACTAGGTGACATAGTAGATGTCTTTAATGGAAAGAAAGATATTGAAGATCATTTAATTAGATGTGTAGGAAATATAGAAGATCGATTAGAAGAAGATCCACTTCGTATGTTAAGAGCAGTTAGATTTGCTTGTGTATTAGATTTTAGAATTGAAGAGAATTTATACAAGGAATTAAAAAAGAAAAGAAATCTAATTGAAAAGTTATCAATGGAAAGAATTAAAGAAGAGTTAACAAAGATGTTAGTAAGTCCTAATGCTTTAAAAGGTTTAAAGATGTTAAAGGAATTAGGTTTTTTAGAATATATGGGAATTAATTATAATGATGATATTGTTTATATAAGTGATATATGTGGAATGTATAGTCAATTAGAGTTTATTAAAGAATATCCTTTTTCTAAAGAAGAAAGAGGTAATATAAAAAATATTAAAAGTATTCTAAAATATGGTATTATAGATAACAATATTATATTTGATTATGGTTTATATCTTTCTATGGTAGCAGGTAAGATATTAGGTGTAGATGCAGAAGATATTACGGTTATGGATAAGAATCTACCTATACATAGATATAAGGATATGGATATTAATAGTAAAGAAATCTGTGAAGTATTAGATATTAAACCAAGTAAGGTGTTAAATACAGTACTAGAAGATTTAAAAGAAAAAATATTAAATAATGAGTTAGAAAATACTAAAGAACAAATAAGAAAGTATTTGTTAGATAGTAGAGGGAAGTGGTTAGATGAAGGAGCAAGTTCTTAAGATTCTTAGTTCTAAGAAATTAGTTATTAATGAATTTATTATTAGAATTGCTAAAGAGAAGGAACTTAATTTAAATGAATTCCTGGTTTTAGTGTATTTTGATAATAGTTTTGATAATAAGTTTGATGTAGAATTAATTGTTAAGACTTTGGGCATTGATACTGCGGAAGTTATGGAATCTTTTAATACTTTAATGATTAAAGGATTAGTAAGTTTAGAAAGTGTTAAAGATTTAGAAAATAGAAATACTGAAGAAGTTAATTTAGATGGTTTATATAAGTTAATTACCGAGGAAGCTATAGTTGAAGAAAAAGATAAAGAGAAAGAAGATATCTTTAAAGTATTTGAGAGTGAACTTGGTAGAACTATTAGTTCAATGGAATTAGAGATGATTAATGGTTGGTTAACTACTGGAACGTCTGAAGAAATCATTTTAGGGGCTTTGAGAGAAGCTGTTTATAATGGTGTGACTAGTTTTAGGTATATTGATAAAATCATCTATGAATGGGAGAAAAAAGGCTTTAAAACAATGGATGATGTTAATAAATATATGAAGAGTAGAAGAGAAGAAAAGAGCAAAGATAAAGAAGCAAGTAAGAAAGCATCTGATGTATTAGATTATGATTGGATAGATAGTTAATGGTAATAGATAAGTTTAATGATAAGTTAGATTTAATGATTCCAGATGCTAGATGTGAATTAAATTATAATAAAGATTATGAACTCTTGATTGCTACTGTTTTATCGGCTCAATGTACGGATAAAAGGGTTAATGAAGTAACTAATGTGTTATTTAGCAAATATGACTTAGAAGGGCTTAAAAAGGCTTCTAAGAAGGATATAGAAAGTATTATTAGAAGTTGTGGTTCTTATACTAAGAAAGCAGCTTATATTAAAGAAATAGCAACTAAATTATTAGAGGAATGTAATGGTAAAGTTCCTAATAATAGAGAATATTTAGAACAACTACCTGGAGTAGGTAGAAAGACTACTAATGTAGTTTTATCTAATCTATTTGATGTACCTACGATAGCGGTAGATACTCATGTAGAAAGAGTTAGTAAAAGATTAAAGATAGCTCGCAAGAATGATGATGTTCTAACTGTTGAAAAGAAGTTAATGAAAATGATTCCTAAAGATAAATGGAGTAGAAGTCATCATCAAATGGTTTTGTTTGGTAGATATATTTGTAAAGCTAGGGGACCATTATGCGAGGAATGTGCTTTCTATAATGATTGTAATTCAAAGGATAAAAAAAGTAAGGTTTAATACCTTACTTTTTATTTTATTAATTACCACCTAAATCATCATCAGGGTTTGGAGGATTAGGTTGATCATTATCATCGTCTCCTAGATTATCATTTACTGGGGGAGCTGCACCATTGGTTACCATGGCATTTATTGTTATTCCAGGACTCATATTATCTTTAAAGATACTATAAGCAGATCTTACAACAAATGTGTAGTTTCCATTATGAGGTGCATTATAAACGAAGTAATTGTTTGAAGTAAATCCTAAGTTTTGTTCGCCACCCTCTGATTGTAGATATACTTGATAACCTAATGTACCGATTTTACTATTATTATATTCTAATCTAGATTTCATTACTTTTTCAGCAAATTGTCCCATATTCTCAGTAAAGAATGATTGTAGATAATTTACATTTATAGCATTTGGCGTTGCTATACCGCTCCAGCTAAGATTGATCTGACTGTTGCTAACCTCAGCACTTCCTCCTGTTGGGTTAGAAAGTCTTGCATATCGATCCGATACCTCACTTGGCTCAGTCCCCTTCTTAAAAACCTCAGTAGAGATCATATCCGACGGCGTGTAATCTGAAGGAAGTTGCTGTGGAAGACTCTCCAATTCGTATTTAGAACTTACCAGCCCGGAGGGCTTTGTGAATTTAGAATTCTTTTTATAAATCTTTTTAGCTAGAATAGCTGATATTTCTTTTCTTTGTACAGATGCTGCAATAGCATTAGTGTAATTCTTAGGACCTAAGACATCGACACCATACCAGAATGCTAATGTGTAATCTGGAGAGTAAGAAATAACCCAGTTATCTGATGATGCTGAATCAGGTACGTTTTTCAAGCTGTGTGTTGATGTACCAGTCTTACCAGCAACTTCAGTTCCAGATATATTAACGTTACCAATTGCTCCTTGTTTAGTAGCAGTTAGTAAGATATCTGTAATCATATAAGCTGTTTCTTCACTCATTGCTTTTACTTTTTCATATTTATGTTCATAAACTTCGTCAGTTTCTTTGAAAACTATTTTAGTATAACTATATGGTTCAATGTAGTAACCTTGACGTCCGAATGCAGAGTAGGCAGCAGCCATATCTAATGGACTTAAATCAACACCACCTCCGATGGCATATGATTCATAAAGATTTGTATCTTTAACGTTACCATTTGAATCGTATTGATAATAATCTACACCAAGATTGTGAACGAATTCAGCAATCTTAGTTTTATCTACAGCCATAAATGCTTGTACGGCTGGGATATTTCTTGATCTAGCAAGTGCTTGACGCATTGTCATAGCACCATAATATGTTTTATTTGAGTTTGTTAATTCTTGACCATTTGAATATTTCATTGGCATATCGTAGAAGATTGTTCCTGGATTACCATTGTTGTATTCAATATATGGACCATAAGCGAATATTGGTTTAGCAGTAGATCCTGGCATACGTTTCATTTCTATTGCTCTTGAGAAACCTCTTTCAATAGTTTGATGACGTCCACCATCAACAGCTAAGATTGATCCGTTTTGTGTATCAAGGATTACAGCACCAAATTGAATGTTATCTTTGTAATCATTATATTTATATGTTTTCCATTTATATCCTAAGTTACCTTCATTTAAATCCATGAAGTATCCTTGGAAGTCAGGATTCATTGTTGTATATACATCCATTGATACTGAGTAAGGGTTTACACCTTTACCAAATTGTTGTTCCATTTGGATACATACAACATCGATAAATTGTTGATATCTATTTAATTCTTGTGTTTTCTTTTCTAGTATTAATGATTCTACAGAAATTGCTTTAGCATCTGATGCTTGTTCTTCTGTAATGTAACCATGTCTTACCATTAAGTTAAGAACTGTGTCACGTCTTTCTGTAGCATTTTCTGTACTATAGAAAGGATTATATGTAGATGGAGAATTGAATATTCCTACTAGGATAGCTGCTTCTGTTAATGTTAAATCTTTTACTGATTTACCAAAGTATTTTTGTGAAGCTTGTTCAACTCCATATGTATTTTGTCCTAAGAAACCAGCGTTTACATAGAACTCAATAATTTCTTCTTTAGTATAATTCTTTTCGATTAGGAATATTGACATGTAGATATCTTGGAACTTACGAACGATTCCTTTCCATCCTGATGAAGCAATATTACCATTTTCATCTCTTGAGAATGTATTCTTAGCAATTTGCATGGTTAGGGTAGAAGCACCACCGGCTCCTTGCTCACCAACAGCTTGTCCAAAAGATGCTTTCATAAAACGAATAATATCGAAACCATTATGTTGATAGAATCTTGAATCTTCTGTTGCTACTAATGCATCGATTAGTACTTCAGGTAATTCATCGTATGATTTTATTTCTCTTTGTTCAGCACCAACTCTGGCAAATTCTTTCCATTCATCACCGTCTTTATAATAGAAGATACTTGCTTCTTTATTATAAAGTTTATCAGTATCGAAATCTGGAGCTGTTACAACGATGTAACCACAGAAGGCGATGATAATGCCCATGATTCCAATTCCAAGTAACATAAACATTGATAATATAAAGTTAATAATCTTTCCAGATTTCTTTTTCTTCTTTTTCTCTGGTTGATTTGGATTGGCTTTTTTAACATTCTTTATTGGTACTAAAGCATTTTTCTTATCTGGCTTTATCTTTTTCTTTTTTATATTTAAAAGACTATTCGCAGATTTATTGATTTTCATGACTTTATTACCCGATGCTTTTTTAGCATTGTTATTATTCTTTTTTATTACTGCCATTTTTATTCTCCTTTAAAATATATTTTATCTACAATTTCTAAATAATCTAATTGTGGTTGATAAGCTTCTTTTATTACATGAGCATTATTTTTTATATAGTCATAACTAATTGATTTTCTGTCTTCACTATCTATATAAGAAATATAATCTTCACCGGTTAATAGATAAGTTATATTATTCATTCTTATAATTAAGAAGACAATACCACCATGTTTTATGACATTCCTTATTTGTCTTGTTTGATGTTCATGGATATTAGATAGGGGAAATGATGTTTTGTTTAATGTTTCTTTAGCATCAAATTCAATATATTTTCCTCTATATAAGCCATTGTAATCTAATGTTGATTGCTCTTTAAAATAAGCTTTCTCAATTGTTTTTTTGTGATTTGCATAGGAAACATCTACAATTCCAATTGGAGTAGGTTTCTTATATATTAATGCACGATCTTTTTCAAGATAGTATTCATTGCTGCTATTAATAGCAGCTTCTAAATTCATACCACGATTGCTGTATGATTTTTTTAGATTGGCTAAACTATTAACAGAGTTGAATTCTTTCTTTGAATTATTAGGGTAATGCATTAAAAATCACCTTAATTAATTATACTATAATATTTAGATAAAATATAGGTTTAAGAGACCTTATTTTTAGAATTTTTGTTAATTTTTTGCTTTAGTTATGCCTATTTGTGTCAAATATGTAAAATGCTTGCAACCTTGACAAATAAGAGGCCGTAGATATATAATTTTGACATAAGAAGGGTGAATTGTTTATGAAAGAAGATAAAGTAATGTTAACTCCACAAGAAATTTTAGATAAAGAGTTTAAAATTGATGCTAGAGGATATAGACCTCAAGAAGTGGATAAATTTTTAGATTTAGTTATAAATGATTATAATGAATTTATGGCAGAAATTAAGAAATTAAAGAAGGAACTTACTTTAATGAGCGATGAAAACAATAAATTGAAGAACGAATTACGTCGTATTAAAGCTAATATTGAAGCTGCCGAAGGTAGTGCAAATAATCAAGTTAGCAATATTGACCTTCTTAGAAGACTAAGTCAACTTGAAAAAGTTGTCTATGGTAAAAATGAGGATAATCAATAAAATTAGTAGCAAATGCTGCATACTTGTTATGTAGAGGAAAGTCCAAGCTCACACAATCTGCGATGATTGTAGTGTTTGTGCTAGAGGAAAAAATAACTCTAGGCAGTAGCGATACTGACGGCTTCGAAATAGTCCCTATGGGATTAAATTAGATATAAAAGTGCCAAAGAGACGAGTCCGGGAAGTAATTTCCGGAGTGGAACGAGGTAAACCCCACAAGTGAGAAACCCAAATTTTGGTAGGGGAGTCTTTGCTAGGAATTGAACAATGCAAGGGACCTAGTAATAGGTAGATAAATATTTGCTGCCCGTAAGGGTACAGAACGTGGCTTATTAAAATTTTATTTTTTATTATATACAAGAAAAGGAGTGAAAATCTTGAACGAAATTGGTGAGCTCTTGCGAACAACGCGTGAGGAATCAGGGGTTAGTTTGGAAGAAGCCAGTGCTGATTTAGAGATTAAAACTATTGTGCTTGAAAATATAGAAGATGGAAATATTGGAGCATTTAAAGATATTTTCCTTCTTAAAGATAATATATATAGTTATTCTAAGTATTTAGGATTAGAACCAGATAAAATAATTGATCAGTTTAATGAATATTTATTTGAGTATACTTCTAAAATACCATTAGAAGATATTGAGAAAGCAATGAATGAACAACAAAAAGAAGATATTCCAGAGGATAAAGTTGTTTCTCCATATACTACAGGTGCAAAAACAGGACCAAGTAAAATAGTGGTTGTGTTATTAGTTTTAATTGCTATTCTCGTAGTAGGGGTTATATTCTGGGCAATTAGATTAGCAACAGTTAATAATGTTGCTAGTAATTTAATTAATTTTGTAGAAAGTACTAGATAGGAGATAGTTATGGCAAAAGAAAAGAAGAAAGGTATGAATTTACCAAATAAGATTACATGTGCACGACTTGTTTTAGCTGTATTAGTATTAATAATGTTGTGTTTACCTTGGAAGGCATTAGGTGTTGATTGGCCTAGATATGCTATTAAGGGATTTGCACAAGATGTTGATTTAAAATTTCTTATTGCAGGTGTCTTATTTGCAATCGGATCATTTACTGATTTCTTAGATGGACATATTGCAAGAAAACATAATTTAGTTACTGATTTTGGAAAAGTAATGGATGCTATTGCTGATAAAGTTTTAGTTAATGGTGTATTAATTATGTTAGCTTATGAAAACTTTATTCCAGTAGTTATTCCAGTAATAATTATTTCAAGAGATATTGCAGTTGATTCATTAAAGATGGTTGCTGGTAGTAAAAAAGGTGCTGTTGCTGCATCATGGCCAGGTAAAGTTAAAACTATATGTATGATGATAGGAGTTTCATTAGTATTCTTCTATAATATTCCATTTGCATTTATTGGAAATAATGTTATTAGAGTAGATTTAGCTTTAGTTTATATTGCTACAATACTTAGTGTTGTTTCTGGTTGTTTATACTTCAACTCATATAAAGATGTTGTATTCTCAGAAATGTAAAAAAACTAGAATTTGCTTATTCTAAATAGACAAATTCTTTTTTTATGCCACAATTTACACATAAAAACAAATGTTCGAAAAAGTGTTGACAATGGTGCAATAAATATTATAAAATTAAGATGTCATTAAGATGTGGGAGGAAAACAATGAAAACAATCGAAAAAGAAGATAAAGCACTTGATCAAGTTTTAGCAGATATAGAAAAACAATTTGGTAAAGGGTCTATAATGAAACTTGGATCAGATGCACATTTAAATATTGAGGCAACTTCATCAGGATCTATTTCTTTGGATGTAGCTTTAGGAGTTGGAGGTTATCCAAAGGGAAGAATTGTTGAAATATATGGACCAGAATCTTCTGGTAAAACAACATTTGCATTACATGCTATTGCTGAGGTTCAAAAAGATGGTGGTAGAGCAGCATTTATTGATGCTGAACATGCTTTGGATCCAGTATATGCCAAAAACTTAGGTGTTGATTTAGATAATTTATTATTGTCTCAACCTGATACAGGAGAACAAGCCTTAGATATTTGTGAAGCTTTAGTTAAAAGTGGTGTAATTGATTTGATTGTAATAGATTCAGTTGCAGCATTAGTACCTCAAGCAGAAATTGAAGGCGAAATGGGAGATGCTCACGTAGGTTTACAAGCAAGACTTATGAGTCAAGCACTACGTAAGTTATCTGGAGCTTTAAATAAAACAAAAACAACAGCTATTTTCATTAATCAATTAAGGGAAAAAGTTGGTGTATTGTTTGGTAATCCAGAAACTACACCTGGAGGTAGAGCTTTAAAATTCTATTCAACAATTAGATTAGAAGTTAGAAGAGCAGAACAAATTAAACTTGGCGATAAAATATTAGGTAATAAAACAAATGTTAAAGTTGTTAAGAATAAAGTAGCACCACCATTTAGAACTTGTGTTTTAGATATTATGTATGGTGAAGGTGTATCTAAAGAAGGAGAGATTGTAGATCTTGCTTCTGAGATTGGTATTTTAGAAAAAAGTGGTGCATGGTATGCATATAATGGTGAAAAAATTGGACAAGGTAAAGAGAATGTTAAATTATTGTTAAAGGAAAATACAGAATTAAGAGATGAACTTGAATATAAGATAAGAGAACATTATGGAATCCTTCCCGAAGGAGCAGAAAAAAAGTCCAAAAGTAAGCCAAAAATTAATGAAGAAACAGGTGAAGTAGAGGAATAGTATTCCTCTCTTTTCTTTTTGCTTGAAAAAAAGTGTAAATTTACTTATAATAGGTTTATAGATGATTAAATTGTTATAATTTTTCTATAAAATAAATAAAAATTGGAGGTATATGAAATGGGAAAAGGACCTATAGGGACTTGGACTATTTTAGCTCTCCTAATTGGAATTATTTTGGGTATTATTGTAATGGTTGTAGTTAACTATTTCCGTGGTAAAAGTGGAGAAAGTAAAGCAACTAAATTAATTGATCAAGCAAAGAAAGATGCTGAGAAGCAAAAAAGAGATGCTCTAGCAGAATTGAAAGAAGAATCTTATCGTTTGAAACAAGAAACTGATAAGGAAATAAAAGAAAAAAAGGCTGAAATAAAAGAATCAGAAGATAGATTATTACAACGTGAAAAAAGTTTAGATAAACGTGAAGAAATTCTGCAAAACAGAGATACTATGTTAGATCAAAAAGACAATAAATTACTTGGTAAACAAAAAGAATTACAAGAAAAAGAAGCTAAAATAGACGAATTAATGAAAAGTGAGATGGAGCAATTAGAAAATATTGCTAAGTTCTCAAAAGAAAAAGCTCATGACTTAATCATGAAAAGAGTAGAAGAAAGTATGGCTTTAGAGATTGCTGATTATATTAAGCAAGAAGAAGCTGAAGCTAAACTTAAAGCTAATGAAACTGCAAGAAGTTTAATAGTTTCAAGTATGCAAAGATATGCAAACGATGTAACTAATGAACAAACAGTTAGTACAATTAGTTTACCTAATGATGAGATGAAGGGTAGATTAATTGGACGTGAAGGTAGAAATATTAGAACTATCGAAAGTGTTACTGGTGTTGATTTAATTATTGATGATACTCCTGAAGCTATTGTTATTTCTAGTTTCGATCCTTTAAGAAGAGAAATAGCTAAAATAACTATTGAAACATTAATTAAGGATGGAAGAATTCATCCAGCTAGAATTGAAGAAGTTTATGATAAGGTTTCTAAAGATATGACTGAAAAGATTACTGAAATGGGTAATGAAGCTTGTTATGAACTTGGACTTACTAAGGTTGATCCTAAGTTAGTTAATTTAATTGGTAAGTTACATTTCCGTACTAGTTATGGTCAAAATGCATTACAACATTCTAAAGAAGTTGGACATTTATGTGGTTTAATGGCTGCTGAATTAGGCGAAAATATTAACTTAGCTAAACGTGCAGGTCTATTACATGATATTGGAAAAGCTATTGATTTTGAAGTTGATGGTAGTCATGTTGAATTAGGTGTAGATATTGCTAAGAAATATCATGAAGATGAAGTTGTTATTAATTCAATTGCATCTCACCATGGTGATACTGAAGCAACTAGTGTTATTTCTACATTAGTACAAATTGCTGATACATTATCTGCTGCAAGACCTGGAGCAAGAAATGATTCATTAGAGAACTATATTAAGAGACTTGAACAATTAGAAGAAATTGGTAATAGTTTTGAAGGCGTTGAAAAGACATTTGCAATGCAAGCTGGTAGAGAAGTTAGAGTTATGGTTAAACCAGAACAAATTGATGATCTACAAAGTTATAATATAGCGCGTGAAATGAAGGAAAAAATTGAAAAAGAAATGCAGTATCCTGGTACTATTAAGATTACTGTAATTCGTGAAACAAGAGCACAAGAAGAAGCTAAATAGTTTCTTCTTTTTTTGTTTGATTATAGATATATATAATGATATAATCTATATAGTATACAATAAGATAGTGGGTGTATTATATATGAAGAATAAAACTAAACTTTTTGCTTTAATATCTTTTATTTTTATTGCCGTTTTAGGAATTACTCTTTCTATTACTCATAGAAAGAATGAAAATGTAATAAATAAAAAAGATAAATATGTTTCTGTAGAAGGAGAGTTTGGAGTTTGGGAGACAACTTCTTATATGACTTCTAATTCAGATAATATTGAAATTGATGGAAATAATATTACATATTACAGAAATTCATCTGCATTAGAAGACAATGAAGTAGAGTTACACTTTACTACTTCAATAGTTGAAAATACCATTGATTCTATTGCTGCTGGAACTGTTGCATATTATATTAATACTTCATCTTTATTCTTCTATGATGACACTTATGAATACTTTGAATTTGATGAAGAAAATAACAAAGTTATATTTAATGATGATGCTGGAGTGCCAAAAGGATATATAAGATTTGGTTCTGATTTACCATTCTGTAACTTTGATGATGTTGATTACGATATTAGTCAATGTGCTGGAGATGCTGTTTATTATTGGTACTTTAATAGTTATGGTTTAATGATAATGAATGGTAAAGATATTGATAATTTAGATTCTTATTCAGTAGATTTAAAAGCAACTTATGCATTAGATTCTGATTTCTATTTAATAAGTGATGAATTAGAAATATACAATTCTTTCGAATATATGGATTATGATAACCCTTCTATTGAATATGATCCTATTATCTCTAAAGTAATTGAAAAGGTAGATAATATTGATTTAAGTGATATACATACAGAAGAAGAACTTGTTTATACTTCTTGGCAAAGTGATTGGGGAGTAGAAAGTACAGGTTATGATTATTATGTTTTATATCCTCTAGAAGGTACAGTTAATTATCCATACAATTATGCATATGATTTAAGTCTTGATGTAACGGTTGGGGATGTATTAGCTTATTCACCTAATGGTGTTATGTATTATAAGGGTAATGCAGAAGACTTTGAAAACATTGGTATTTGTAATAGAAATATGAGCGGTGAAAGTGGCGTTGGCTGTTATATTGTTGTTGGTTATCATGTTGGTGCTGATGAGTTAAATGTTAGTTTTGGCATGAATGTTTCTGTAAATACAGATTATGAATCTAAGAGTTTAAGTTTCTCTTGGAATCATACATTACAACCAACTGGTGGCAATGTTACTCCTGAATATCCTAGTGGTGTAAATAAGGATATTGTTCAAAGAAGTAATACTTTAAATGCTGGAGATGGAGCTATTAATAAACTTAATAATGGTTCTAGTGTTACATTTGGTTGGATAATTGAATCTACATCATCTAATATTACTAATAGCTATAAAGCATTTAATCTATGGAATTTAACTAATGAAGGAACAAGTGATTATACAGTAAGTATTAGTAGTGATAAGACTGAATTCGATAATAATTACAATAGTGTTGTTAGTCCTTCAGTTTTAGGTGCTGGTGATTATAGTATTGTTTCATTCTATCCACAAGATGATGCTGAATATGATTATAATTTAGAAAATAATAGTTATGTTTTAAGTATTAATAATTCATTTAGTTCATATGGTGATAAAGAAGTATATGTAAGTATTAATAATGGAAATTATGAATTAATTGGTACATATGTAAAAACTAGTGAAGGTATTGTTTATACAGCAAATGATAATAGAACAACAAGTAATAATAATGTTACTGAAAGTAATCCAGTTGTTTTACCTGATGGTGTAACAAAGATTAAAGTTTCTTATACAGGAACTAGAGCAGCTGTATATATGGGTATCAATATTAATGTTAGTGTTAATGGTACTGATAATGTTAAGAGTATTATTAATAATATGGGTGATACAGTTGTCTTAAAAGATGTAGCTGCTGTTCAAGTTAATGATGAAGGTCTTGAATATAATAGACTTGGATCTTACTTAACAAGATTAGAAGTTAAGAGTTATGCTTCAAGTGATTCAGTAGTTAATGACAGAATTGATGATGGTAAAACAGATTCAATTACTTATGAAGATAAGTTCTATGAACAATTGAATTATACTGATGATAATAAAGATGAAGCATTAAGTATTCTACAAGAAAGAAAAACTGCCGAAATTGATGAATTGTTACCGATAGGTGCTGAATTAGATGGTGATGTTACAGTAAAAACTATTGGTGGAAATAGTTGTACTGCAACTAGTACATTAGAGAATAACTATGAAGGAACAAATAGAGATTTAGTTAAGGTTAGTGTAAGTTCTTGTGAAAACGAGAATTATTATGATACAGGAAGTTCTATTCAAAGTGGTTTTGTTGTAACATTTAATGTTACTTATGGTAGTTTAGCTAATCAAGTTAATGGAACTACACTTAAGAAAGATGCAATGTATGTTGCAGATGGAGAATTGGGTCAAGGATATAGTAGTCCTTTAGATGCACCAACAAATTTATTTAGTGATTCAAGTGTAAGAAATAAATTTGATAGTTTAGTTTCTAATGGAAACAAGAATTTATTATTTGTAACTACTGTAACAGAAGTTGAAAGTTTATCTATTTCTGTTGGTACTTATAGTAAATCTGTAAGAAACAATAATGATTCAAATTATACTGAAAGTACTAATGTTGTTGAAAGTGGAAGATATACTTATAAATTACAATATGCGTTTACTTCTGAACTAGAAGAAATAACAAATGTTGTGTTCATTGATAAACTAGAAAATGAATATGGAAATAATGAACACTTTAATGGTTATTTAGAAAGTGTTGATACTAGTTATTTAACAGGTTTAGGTGTAGATGCTACAGTATATTATGCTATTGGTAATGTTAATATGGATGTATTTGATATTACACAATGGAGTACTACTAAACCAGATGATGTAACTACTATTAAGGCTGTTGCTGTTGTTTGTGGTAGTTATGTATTTAAAGGTAGAGATAGAATTTCTCCTACTATATATGTTAATTTAATAGCTCCTAATGATTATAGTGAAAATATTAAAGCTTATAATCAATCTAAGATATTCTATAAGAATGTTGGAGATACTGAATTAAAATCATTAGTATCTGAAACAACTAATGTAGCTTTGGATAAAGCATTAATTACTACTGCTGGTACTTCTAATTTCGGTAAGGGTACTCAAGCTAATCCAGCTATTATTGATGGAGCATTATCTTATGAAATTAGTATTATAAATAGCGATACTAATAATGGATTTGATAATGTAGTAGTTGAGGTACAAGTACCAAGTGGATTAAATGTTTTAAGTCCTGCTAGTACAAATAATGTTGTTACTTATACTGTTAATCATTTAGATCCTGGTGCAACGAAGAAGTTTAATATCTATCTAGAATTAAATGAACCTCCAGCAGGTGATAAAGTTTATAAAGCAACATATAAGTTAAAGAGTTTAAATGGATATGATTATAATGGTGAAGAAGGTTATATTTATAATAAAGTAGATTTACCTTCTATCGAAGCTCATAAGTATGCTAAGACATCAGATACAAATTCATTTACTGATGTTGCAGGAATGATTGTTAAGAAAGATGAGGAATTCAGTTATAGAATTTCAGTAGTAAATACTTCTAGCAAAAATGCAACAAATATTACTGTTGTTGATACTGTACCTGAAGGTTTGACAGTTGTTGAATCTACATTAGGAACAGGTACTCTAAATGGTAATACAATTACATGGAATGTTAGTGTTAATGCTAATAGTACATTAAATATTGATTATAAGGTTAAGTTAAATAGTGATGCTACTTTAGGTACTTCATATCGTAGTAGTGCCCATGTTACTTTACCAAATCCATTATTAAGTTCTGATTTGCTATATGATGAAGATACAAATATTATTTCTGTTTTATATCAAATAGCTTCTA
>JAFPMR010000146.1 GCA_017411235.1 Bacilli bacterium
AATAACCTTCTTTTAAAGTAACTGGTGGTTCTTCATAAATACTTTTTTCCAATAAATCATATAATTTAGATTCATCACATAATTTATAATCGAATCCTAATTCTTTAATCTTAGAACTAATACTAGGTAATACACTTAAACTTCTTTTAATTTGTAAAACATCTCTACCATTTAAATTACCATTAATTGTTTTACCACAAAGTCTTTCTAAATCATAAACTTCATCTAATTCATGAGTTAACTCTTCCTTTAAAATAAATTCATTGCGAAGTTTATCAATCATATCATAACGTCTTATAATACCATCTTTATCTTTTAAAGGATTAGCAAGCCAGTTGTGTAATGTTCTACTACCCATAGCTGTTTTGGTTTTATCAAGCAACCAAATAAGACTATAAGTTCTTTCTTTTAATCTCAAAGTTTCAAACAATTCAAGATTACGTATTGTATGAACATCCATCTCTAAATAATCATCAGGATAAACTATTTCAACATTTTTAACATGATCTAATTCTTTTAATTGTTTAACAACTAAGTAATACATTAAATGTTTAACACCTAGTTTATGTCTCATTTCTTTTAAATCTTTATAAATAGATTCATACTTATCTTCTAAATAAAATGGACAAACACTACATTCAATATCATAATTATTTTTCAAACTATCAATTATTTCTTTATTATCTTCATATAAAATAACTTCTTTTAAACCTAAATTTAAAATAGTATTAAATAGTTTTTCATTATCTTTTGCTAGTTCCATAATATAAAAAGAACCAGTAGAAATATCAGCATAAGTAATAGTATATAGATTATTAAAATCTAGTATTGATGCTATATAGTTATTATCATATTCTTTTAACATTTCATAATCTACCACAGTACCTTTACTAATTACTTGAATAACTCCCCTTTTAACAGTACCTTTTGCTGTTTTTGGATCTTCTAATTGCTCACAAATAGCAATCTTATAACCTTTACTAACAAGTTTTTCTATATAAGGTCTAACACTATGAAAAGGAACTCCGCACATAGGAACTCTTTCATCTAAACCAGCATTCTTGCTAGTTAATGTAAGTTCAAGTTCTCTACTACATAACAAAGCGTCTTCAAAAAATAATTCATAAAAGTCCCCTAAACGAAAGAATAGTAATTCTTCTTGATATTGATCTTTAATATCCATGTATTGTTTCATACCAGGACTTAGTTTACTTCTATCTACTTCATTTCTCTTCATATTACATCACTTATCGCTTATTATAGCACAAAAAAAGAAGAAATTAATCTTCTTTTATAACATAAGGATTATCAATAGTACCAAAACCATCTAAATCAACATTGGTAATATTAATAACAGGTTTAATTGGCATATCTAAAGTAATATCAATTACAGTAACTTTATTATCTTTTAAAGCAAACACTTTATTATTAGATGTACCATTTAATAATAACATATCACCTAAATAATTTTCTTTACTATTTAATAGTACTAAAGCAGCTTCTCTAGCATTTAAAGTACCAACATAACTATTATATGATCCATCTAAATTAACTAATGTATCTACATCAACATCAGTATAACTAGAAATATCAAATTCTCCTTCAACAACATATTTGCTGCCTTTTAAGTTTTCATTAAACCATTTATTTAATACCATTTGTAAATTGCTATCACTAAAGTAATTACTTACACCATAATTAAATGATAAATCACTTTCATCTAAAACAACACGGTAAGAACCATCTCCATTGATTCTAACAATTCTAAACATCATACCATTAAACATAAAATAATTATTCTTAGCTTCTCCAGGATAATAATAACTAGTTCCATCATTATCATAAATAGGATTTAAACCATCTAATGATAAGTACTTAGCAGTTATATCTTTAAAAATAATTGTACATTCAACATTTGAATTAACAAAAGGAACATAAAATGAATCAGTAATTCTATCGTATTCTACAACACCTTGAGTACAAGTAATTCCAGCAAATTCACCTTCTGAATGCAAAGTATCTCTAAAAGAAATACCACCATCAACTCTATTATGATATTCCTTAATTTCACCATCTACTATTTCTAAATTAATATCATAGTGATCAGTAGTCTCTAAATCAACTTTATATGAAAAAGTAATACCAACTAGAGCCAAACAAATACATCCAAGTACCAATAAAGGAATAAATGCATTATTTATAAAGCTTGCTGTATTCTTTTTTATATCTTTACGAGAATTTATTTTCTTCATAAGCTACTCTCCTAATATATCAATTCTATTATAGAATAAATAGAATATAAAATCAATCATGCCCAATAAAAAAACTGATATAAAATCAGTTCTAAGCAGTTAACGCAATAACTGCAATAATAGCTAGTAAAAATAGTACTATAAAAAATCTGTGTTTTGTCTCTGTAATCATTATACTATTTCCTCCATACACATTTTATTTTATAAGATTTTATAAATTCAATCAACCTATGACAGCCAAATAATCAACACTTTACGTCATTTTTGACGATTTATTTTTTCTCTAAATAATCAATAGCATCTTGTAATGTAGTTACTTTAACTATCTCTATATCATATTTTTTCTTTTTCTTAACTTCCATAGCTTCATCATAGTTACCTTCAGGTACTAAGAATACATCAGCTTTATTTCTAACAGCTCCCATTAATTTATATTTAACGCCACCTATTTCACCAACAGATCCATCTAAAGATATTGTACCAGTACCAACTACCTTCATTCCTTTAGTTAAATCTTGTTTAGTAATAGCATTATACACCATCAAAGCCATCATCATACCACCACTAGGGCCAGATTCAGAAGATTTACTATCTATTTCAACTTTCATATCACTCTTAATATCAAAAGTAGTTAAAACCATTAAACCAATATAATTAGATCCATCTTCTTCATAAACAACACCAGTAGCATCAACTTTCTTACCATCTCTTATAACAACAAAATCAAGTTTATCTCCTGGTTTATGTTTATTAACTATTTCTTTAAAATAGTTTAAATCTTCAACTTCTTCTCCATCACATTCAATAATGTTATCTCCAACTTTAATCGTTGTATCCGCTTCAGTACTAATATAAGCTACATAATTAACTTTGTTTTCAATTTCATATTCCACTCCAGCAGCTTGCATAGCAGTAACAATAGCATAATCTTTACTTTGTTCCAATAATAAACGATCTCGTTTATTAGAATCCTCAATTGTTTCATTTTCATATGTAGATTCACTTTGAGGAACAATATCCCAATCCGGAATTACTAATGCTGCGACAATATGAGGAATACTACCTTGTACAACACTAACATAAGCCATATTAAATGAACCAGATATATCTACACTTTCTCCATTTACTTTAACTCTATTTCCTAAATCAATAGTGCCGCCAGGCATTTCTACATCATAAGGAAGTCTAACAACAGCTAATAAAACTATTAATAGTATTACTATACAAAATATAAAATTATTTTTAATAAAGTCTAAAACTTTCTTCATCATCTTCACCATTCTTATTATAACATCTATCTAAATAAAAATTTGAAACAAATAATAATTCTTTACATAAAAAAAGATAAGAAAACTTATCTATTTTTTTACTAACCTATATTCAAAAGTAATATCATTCTTTAGAACATCATCACTAGCACTTAATTTTAACCATGCCTTTATTAAATGAATCTTCGTATAACCAGGTTTTAAAGTATAACTAGTTAATACATAACCACCACCACTACGTGGTAATTCAGTTAATGTAGATACATAAATATCATCAGTACTAATTCTTATTTGATCAAGCACCTCATCATCATGAACATTAGGTATAACAACTAAATCATATTCAACAACACTATCATTGTTATTAGTAACAGTATACTTAACTCCTTCTCCTTCTAATCCTTGACCATCAGAGTTCTTAACTAAAGCCTTTTGTTTAGAATCATCTACAACAATAACCATGCCTTGAACAGATGTTACTTTATTGCCTTTACTCTTTTGAATAGCAAATACTGCGTAAACAATAACACCCATTAAGAAAATTAAAGCTAAGATCTCAATTATAATTTGTTTCTTTAATTGCTCACTTACTACCATAAGACACCTCGTAAGGATTAGCTATAGTACCATTTCCTTTAACAACTTTTACATCACCATCAAATTCTTTAATTATTCTTTGATAATGTAGTTTACTCTTGGAATCAGTTCTAACCCCCACGTCAGCATCAACCATCTTAGCTATTTCTTGATCATCGCTTTCCAACCAATAACGATAATCAATATTTAGCCATGAACTATTACCATATAAATTATCTTCACTTAAATCATGTTTATCATAACTTAATATATAATCTTCAACACTTAAATAATCATTATTTGTAACATAACGAGCAATACTACTAGCTTCACCTATTACTCTAATCTTACCATTAATTAAACCAACCATACGATATACTTCATTATCGATATTAATATAGTTATTTACATGTTCCCCAAAGAAACGATAATTTCCATTATTATCTATAAATACATCTCCAGCTTCTTCTAAATAAGCCTTAAGAGAAGTATCTAATATATTAATCTCTAAAGTAACATTAAAATCATTTTCTGAAGTAATCTCTAAAGTATGCATAACATAATCTCCATCATCGCCATTTTTAGTTAAAGATGAAGTAAATATTATTTCTTTTTCTAATTTTCTTTCAGATTCACCATCTAATAAATAATAAACATTATCTTTAGTATTGTTTATTAGCTTAATAACATAATCTTGATTACTATCTGATATATTAGTTATACCAAAATCAATCTTCTTATTATCCTTATTCAAAACACGATCAGTAGAATAAACTACTCTAAAATAATCACTGTAATCTTGTATTAATTTTAAATCAACATCATCGCCACTATCCTTAGAATATGAAAAACCTAATAATAAAGCTGATAATGCAAAAACGAATATTAACAATAAATAATATTTCTTATTCATAACATCACCTATTCTTACAACATAATCTTACCATAAAAAAAGGAACATTTAAAGTTCCTTTTTATTTAAATAAAGCATCAAATATTTCTTTATAAGTTTTAACCAAAATAATTTTTACTTCTTTTCTAATTTCACTAGGTATTTCCTCTAAGTCACAATTATTTGTATAAGGAATAAAAATCTTTTGAACACCTTCGTTATAAGCTCCAATAATCTTTTCCTTAATACCGCCAACTTTTAAGACATCACCTTTTAAACTAATTTCACCAGTCATAGCTACAGTTCTAGGTATTTCTTTATTAAGTAGTAAACTCAATATTGAAGTAACTATCGAAACCCCAGCAGAAGGTCCATCTTTTTTAATAGCTCCTTCTAAGAAATGAATATGTAAATCTCTATTAACGAAATAATAATCATTTACTTTAAAATCATCTTTATAGGACTTAATAAAACTAACTGCTACACTAACTGATTCTTCCATAGTTTGACCAAGCATACCAGTTACTTTAAATTCACCCTTACCATCATAAAGATTAGTTTCAACTGGCATTACAAGTCCACCCATTGGTGTATAAGCAAGTCCATTAACTAAACCAACATGGTCACTAATAGCTTCATTCTTAACATCATATTTATAAGGCCCTAAGTATTCATGAAGATCACTCTTTTTAACTACTACCTTAATAGGACTATTAAGTTCTCTAACTGATTTAGTTACTATTTTTCTAACAATAGTACTTAAATTTCTTTGTAAATCACGAACACCAGCTTCTTTAGTATATCTATTAATTATTTCTAAAATAATATCATTACTAAATCTAATTTCTTTACTACAAACTAAATGTTCTTTATAAATATTAGGAATCAAATAATCTTTAGCTATATCTAATTTTTCAAATTCAGTATAACTAGATAATTCAATAATCTCTAGTCTATCATATAAAGCTGAAGGAATATCTTCTTCTGAATTAGCTGTTAAAATAAACATTACTTCAGATAAATCAAATTCTTCTTCAACATAATTATCTACGAATTTATCATTTTGTTCAGGATCTAAAATATCTAATAAAACAGATGCTGGATCTCCTTTATAGTCCTTAACCATTTTATCTACTTCATCAATTAGTATTAATGGATTAGCAGTACCACATTTCTTTAAACCTTGAATAATCTTACCAGGTGAAGCACCTATATAAGTTCTTCTATGTCCATTTAGTTCAGCACTATCATTTAATCCGCCTACACTAATCTTATAAAACTCTTTCTTTAGCGACTTTGCGATTCCCATTGCTAAAGAGGTTTTACCAACTCCAGGAGGACCTACTAAACAAATAATAGGACTTCTAAGATTCTTATTTCTACTCTTAACAGCTATATATTCTAAAATACGGTCTTTAACTTTATCTAAACCAAAATGTGTACTATCTAAATGTTCTTTAATTAAAGATAAATCTTGTTCATCTTCACTATAAATTCCAAAAGGTAAATCTAATACTAAATCTAAATAGTTTCTAATACCACTAATCTCGGGTGACATTTCATTAGTATAATCTAATTTTTTAACTTCATTAACTAATTTGTTTTTTAATTTACCATCACATTTTAGATTATTAATCTTTTCTAAATAATCTCCAATAATTTCATCTTTTAAATCTGTTTCCCCAAGTTCTTTTTTAATCTCATCCATCTTTTCTCTTAAGACGAATTCTTTTTGATTTCTTTCAAAATCTTCTCTTAATGCATCATCTAATTTAGCATCTAATTGAGCAACTTCTAATTCAACAGATAAATCATATACAAGTGCATTAGCTCTATGTAATGCATTCATTTCTTGCATGTATAATAATTTCTTTTCTATTGTAAAAGGCATAAATGAAACTATCATATCTGTAATCTTAGAAATATCATTTAAATCTTTTACACTAGATAAAATACTATTACTAATAGTTGATGAACATTCAATATAATCATTTAATAATGAAAGTAATTTTCTACGTAACGTAGTTTCATCAACCTCATTAAACTTAGGAAGACTAATTTCCATAGTATGAGCTTTTAATATATCTCCATCTTGAGCTTCATTTATATATTCTAATATTTTAACTCTTTTTTGACCACTTACAACAATACGTAAATTACCATTAGGCAACACCATTTTACTCTTTATTTTTCCAACTACACCAACCGAAGGTAAATCAGAAACATCTGGTGCTTCTTCATAAGGATCAGTAGGACATACAATAAGTATTTCATTATTATATTTATTAATAGATAAGTCTATTACTGTACTACTAATATCATTAGTTAAATCCAAGCGTACATCTTGATAAGGTAATAAGACAATCCTCTTAAGAAGCATTACAGGTAAGTTGTTTTTCATGTCTCGCCTCCTCAAGATTTCAATTAATGTTTATTATAATTAAGAGCAACATTTTTGTCTATTAATTTGACGTTTTTTTACAACAAAAAAAGCAGGAAGTCCCATTCTTCCTAGCTTTTTTGACCTATAAGCAAAATTTATACGACATATAATTTACATTTATGCTAAATTACTTCTTTAAAAGTTCTAAATCAGCCTTCCAATTAGTACATCCATCACTCTTATTTCTTGAAACTAATTCAGTTGGAGAACTAAATGACATCTTATCTTTATCGTATGAAATAGAATATATTTTATAAACCAAATCATCGTCAGTATTATTATCATAACAGTTTAGATTTTCACCATTACTAAATACTATGAATTTATAAGATCCAT
>JAFPMR010000147.1 GCA_017411235.1 Bacilli bacterium
ATCGTTTGTCAGGTAGCCAGTGACCCTCCTTAATCTTTTAATATCTGTAGAATTACATTTAGGACATTTATCATTTATTTCTCCTGTCCAACCACAATTCATACAAGTATCATTTGGAAGATTAAGTGCTAAATATGGAATATTATGTTCCATACCATATACTACTAATTTTTCTAATGCATCTATATTATGACTTGCTGTACTATCTAATTAACAATAAGTAATACATCCTGCATTAGAATATCCAGTTAATTGACTTTCTAAATCAATTTTTTCAAATGGAGTTATATCTTCCCATACTGGAATATGCATACTATTAGTAAAAAATTCTTTATCTGATACATTAGGAATTACTCCATATTTTTCAACAAATTTATTTAATGCTGTATGACATAAACTTTCAGCAGGAGTATTATAAGCTCCAGTATTTAAATGTATATTTTGACCTAATATATTATAGGTTGCTTCTTTATATTCAGCACATTTTCTATTGAATAAAGAATATATTTGTTTAGCTAATTCCATTCCTTCAGGAGTAGTATGGTCTTTTCCTATAAGAATTTGTAAACATTCAGCACAACCTAAATTACCTATTGCTAATGTACCGTGTTTTAATGCAGATATAATACCTTCTTCTGGAATATATCCTTTCATTGTATTATTAAAATACATAAAAGTTGCTGATGTAGGTAATTGACTTGCAATAAAAGTAAATCTTTCAACAAGTTCATCTCTACATTCTTCAATAGCTTTTTCTAATCGTTTTAAGAAATCATCAATATTTTTATTTCCTAAATCACCCTTTGTTTCCATAGCAATTGTAGGTAAAATAACTGTAGCAGGTGCTATATTTCCTCTACCATCTTTTTGATTTGCAGAATATAAATAAGTTTTTGGATTGTCTTTATTTTTAATAATATACTTTATTATATAATTAAAATCAAAATTGGCATCATAGCCGTTGTAAGTCCTACAGCCCATAGTGGACATAATTTCAAATGGTAAAAACACATCTTCATCAATACAAACTTTATTATTTTTAACTATAAGTCTATATTTTATAGCTTCTTTTGGATTTGTTTTTATCCAATTAATTAAATCTTCATTAGTTTCATATTTTGTAATTACTTCTTTTTTATTATCAATATCCTTTTTAATATTATTTACATCCACTGTCCAATTTACATTAGCATAATTAGGATATAATCGTTTAGAAGTACATAATAATGCTTTTCTAAATAAATCATAATTAGGTGTATTAGGATAACCATTAATACTTTTTTCCCATTGGAATATACAACAAGGGAAAATAGGTGTTTTATGTAATGGTCCAGTACCATCTAATTCTTTTGTTATAATAGCATCAATTATCATTTGTCCTTCAGGAAGTGTACAAGTTCCATAATTTATAGAAGTAAAAGGTAATTGCATACCACTTCTTGATTGTAATGAATTACAATTATGGATAAATCCTTCTGCACCCTGTTCTGTTTCTCGTTTTGTTCGTCTTAATGCTCTAGTTATTGGTTTAGTTACATCATCTTGATTTAATAAATCTTTTGTTATATTAGTAAGTTGTGTAATAAAATCAAGCATATAATCGTGTACTAATTCATCTATTTTATCCTTTTTATCTGCTTCTGTATATTTAATTTTATTAACTTTTAATAACTTATTATAAATTTTATTTTTTATAACATCTTCATCTTTATCTAATTCATATGCAAGAATATCAGCTAAATGTTTTATTAAACTATATCTAACATATGGAACTAATGTCCAATCAATATGAGTAGTTGCAACACCACCAAATTGTACTAATGATTGAATTTGAAATAATACAGCTATAACTTGAAAAGCAGTATTAACTGACCTAGAACCTCTTAAATCAGTTTGTTTTATTGCTACACCTCTTTGTAATAAATCATCTACATCTAAAGATAAACAATTATGTTCTCCAGCAGAATAACTATCCAAATCGTGAATATATACTCTATTATTATTATGATTATCTCTAAATAATTTAGGCATATTATTTAAAGCATCATCTTTATAAAAGACTTTAGCTGCTTCATATTGTCTACCACTAAAAGACC
>JAFPMR010000148.1 GCA_017411235.1 Bacilli bacterium
GCTGGTGATTTAGCTTTAGTTATGCCACATCGTATTATTACTAATATTTTAGAAGGATTAGAGACATTAAATAAGATTATTCCTGGTGTTGCAAACGATGATACATTATTATATGGACCAGAAATAAAATTCTTCAGTAATGAGATTGAAACAGATAACAAATTTAGATTAGAAAATGATAATATTTATTTTGTTGGAGACGGTGCAGGAAAGGCCGGAAATATAGTAACTGCTGCAGCTACTGGTCTTGTTGCAGCAAGAGATATTTTGAATAGAAAATAACTACTAAAAAGTAGTTATTTTTTTGTTCTTTTTTTGGGTCATTTTCATTTACATTTTTATAGTGAAATGATATACTTTAAGTAGTATAAAAGAGAGTGTAGGGATAAGTATGGCCAAAAATAATAAGAAAGTACTAGTGTTGAATACTTTGGTATTACTTTTATGTATTGTAATTATCGCATTGTATTCTTTAATACCTTTGAAAGGTAAAGATGTTAAAAAGTTTGTTTTAACTTTTGATAGTGATGGAGGTAGTGCAGTAGCTGCTGTAAATATTAACGATTGTGAAGTAGTTACTCAACCAACTAATCCAACTAAAGAAGGTTATATTTTTGTTGGATGGGAACTCAATGGAGAACCTTTTGATTTTTCTAAAGAGGTTTGTGGAGATGTTGAGTTAAAAGCTGTTTGGGAAGAAATGAATCCTGAAAAAGAATACATTACTATTTATCTTCAATATGGAGAAGGTGATCCTTCACCAGTAGTTGTTGAAAAAGGAACAATTCCTCAAATGCCTCAGACTCCTACAAGAGATGGTTACAATTTTGTTGAATGGCATGTTAATGGTTTCTACTATGGATTTGATACTCCTTTAGATGATGGTGCTATAGTCGAAGCTGTTTGGGAAGAAATACCTGATGAGCCAGAGCCAGAGGACGATACTGAATATACTGTTACATTTAATTTAAATGGTGGTACTGCTGGTGGTAACTGTGATGATCAAACAGTTAAAAAGGGTGGTACTGCTAAGAATGTTTGTAAACCTACACGTGATGGCTATACATTAAATGGTTGGTCACCAAAGATTACTTCTAAAATTACTAAAAATACTACATTTGTAGCTCAATGGAAAGCAAATTCTTCCGGTGGAGGAAGTTCTGGTGGAGATTCCGGTGGAGGAAGTGGAGGAGATACTCCAACACCACCACCTGCAACAACTTATAACTTGAGTTGTTCTGTTGCTGGTTCAAGTACTCATACACAAAACAACTTGACTTCAAATAGTACTAGTAATGCTGCTTCAATATGTAATAATCATAAAGGTGATCAATACAATGAACACCTATATACTATTAACTTTACTGCTGGAAATTGTAGTGTTAGTGGTACTAGTATAAGTTGTAATACTACTCCAACTAAGAAAAGATTCACAGTATCTTGTACTGAAGTTCCGAATGCCAATCAAGCTCCTACAAATACTTGTACTGCAACTTCAAATGCTGGATCTGGATCGAAGATAATGTTAAATGGAACAGTTTATCCTGGAAAACCAATACCTGATTCCATGGCTAATTCAGCTACTTGGGGTATATGCTTCGGTAGTGTTTGTGCTGATGATGATCAGGTTACGTATAGATATGTAGGATTGGGGTGATAAAATATGAAAAATAAAAAAATATTATTTTTAACAATTATTATCTTATTATTTATAACTGCTATTAGTGATGTTAAAGCTAAAGACTATGCTTTATCAGAAGAATTTGCAACAGGTGATGTTGAAGCAATTCCTGACTATGCATATGTTTTTGGTTCTTACTTATTCATTGAAGATTCATCAAGGTCCGATTTGAATTTGGTTTTAGCTAGTAGATCTGCTTATGCTGATGATATGTTTATGGCATTCTATGGTGATTATTATCCTACTTATGGATTTGCTGAAAATAATGCTATATATGATAGAGGCAATATTATATGTATTGACCATATTGATGGTGAACGTATTGATGATGATTGCCCTGGATCTGGTGGTGGAGGAGGAACAACTCCTTCTGGTGAATCATTTGATGTTAGATTCTTCTATTTAGATGCAAATAATCATCCTGTACAAATCGGTGGTAAGAAAACTATCCCAAGCGGCGGTTATTTAAATGTTGCTGCTGTTCCTGATACTACAAACTATCAAAAACCTGGATATAGAATAGATGGTTGGTTTAATGTAGAGAACACTAATGATTTTAGTGAAGAAGAAAACGTTAAATTCGACTTTGGACAAGCTGTAGAATCTAATTTAAATTTAATTATTAGATTGGTTCCACTTAACTATACAATTACTTATGACTTTAATGGTGGAATTTTAGATAATGGTGCTAATCAATATCCAGCTAATACAGTTAATTGCGACGTTACTGATCAATTAGTTGGAAATTGTACTACTTACCAAGAAGTTCCTCATAAAGATGGTTATATCTTTAAAGGATGGTCTGTTGGAGAGAGTGGTAAAACTGATCAAGTATTAGTTAATGCTAATGAATCTTTAGTTGATTTCCTAGTACCTGATGTTAATGGAAATAATAGTGTTACATTATATGCTTGTTGGGAAGCTCAAAATTATACTATTAAGTATATGTTAAATGGCGGAACTGTTCTTACAGGCCAATTAGAAGGTTTATATAATGTAGAAAATCATATTGATTTAACTAATTCTTCTAATAAACCTACTAGAGCAGGATATACTTTTGCTGGATGGTGTGCAACTGATAGTCAAGATTGTACTAATTTTGTTACTACAACATCTGGTTATCATAGTACTTTAACTTTATATGCTAAATGGAATCCTATTTCTATTACTGTTAAGTATATAAATGGTGCTAGTTCTTCTACTAGAGCATGTAATTATGGTGATTGTACTGTAAATTATAATAATCCTACTAAAGCAGGATATGATTTCTTGTATTGGGAAGGATCAGATGGAAATATTTATCGTAAGAATGATCCTATTCATACTACAAATAGTTCTATTACATTAACTGCTAAGTTTAATGAAGGAAATTATTATGAAATTGAATACAATTTAGGCGATGATGAAGCATTTGATGCTCAACCAATAACTATGTATCAATATAATGCTGAAGGAACTGATATTAATTTACCAACTCCAATTAAGAAGGGCTTTAATTTTTCTAAATGGAGTATTGTTAATACTTCAACAGGATCTGGTACAATTAATGTAGATAATAATACTTTAAGTGTTAGAACAGCAGGTAAGATTGTTCTTGAACCTACATATGAAGAAAAATCTTATTCTGTTTATTATAAATATTATCATAATGGTACTATGACAGAGCCTATTGAAATAGATGAATGTAACTACTTGAATTGTAGTGCTCCAAGTATTAGTGAACAATATAATGGACTTTCAATTAAAAATTGGAATGGTACTGATGGTAGAACTTATGCTCAAGGTTCTAGAATTATGGAACCTGTTGATGGATTAGTTTTAACTGCTGTATATGGTGTTGAATCTGGTCATAGTATTAAATTCTACGATGGAAATCAACAATATAGTGGTTATATTACAACTTTCTCATCTGATTATGCATTCCATTTACCAGTTCCTACTAAGACTGGATATAGATTCGAAGGATGGAAGACTAAAGGACAAACTGCAAATACTCCAAATTATGGAACATTTATTAACGTAAATACTGTTAATGATGACCTTGAGTTAGAAGCTATTTGGACTCCTATTAAGGTTACTGTAAGATATGATTTAAATTATGCAGGTGCTCAAAATAATAATCATACTGAAGAATGTAATTTGTATGATACTAATTGTTTAATTACTTATGTACCTGATGCTAGAGAAGGTTATGAGTTCTTAGGATGGAGCTTAACTAATAGTACTTCTCAATTGTTAGGTGTTAATAGTGATTTATTAGGATTATTTAGTAATCCTACAACTGTTATGTTACATGCTATTTGGAAGACACTTGATTATCCTGTTATTTATGATTTAGATGGTGGACATTTTGATGAAGATGAATTAAATAGTATTACTTATTTTGTTAATCTAGATAATCCTGATATTCATATGAAGAAACCATTTAAAGAAGGATATACATTTAAAGCTTGGGTTCCAACTAATGCTGTAGTTGATGGTAACGAAGATGCTACTATTTCTTCAGCTGGTAATGTTAAATTAACTGCTACTTGGACTCCTAATGCATTGAGTGTTAACTTTAAAGTTGATGGCAGAGTTGTACATGGCCAAGTATCTAGTGAGTGTAATTATGATGGATGTACAATCCTAACAAGTGATCCTACAAAACCAGGTTATGAATTTGAATACTGGAAAGTAGAAGATACTGGATATACTTATAAAAAGAATGATACTATCGTTGGATTTGCTGGAACTATTACTTTAGAAGCTGTATTTAATGATGGTAATACATTAGAAATTGATTATAAGTTAGATGACGGTTCTTTTGGAAGTTATACTCCAATTAGAAATTATGTTGTTGGTGTTGGTACTAATTTACCAATTCCAACTAAGGATGGTTATACTTTCGGCGGATGGATTGTTCTAGACGCAAGAGGACGTGAAACTAACGAAATTATATATAAGATAGATAGTGATAAGACTACAAATATTTCACTAAAAGCTAAGTGGACTATTGAAGGCTATGAAGTTAAAACTGTAAGTCATTTAGGAACTACAGTTACAAGTACAAATTTTGGTCAACCATTTACGTTCCCAGAGGCTCCTACAAAACCAGATGTATACCATACATTTGCTGGTTGGAAGGAAGCTGTTGATAATGGACAAACATATCAAGCTGGAGATTCTATAGTTGTTAATTCACCACATACTTATGTTGCTACTTGGGATTTAACTACTCAATTTAGTATTGGATATAATTTAAATGGTGGAAACTATGGAGAACATCATCCTTACTATTATGCTTTGAATTCAAATAATGTTATAATTAGCGAACCAGAAAAAGATGGTTATAGATTCACTGGATGGAGTGATGTTCTTGAACATGCTACAGTTGACGAAGATGGTATCTTACATATTACAGGAAATCCTGGAAACATCGAATTAGAAGCTCATTGGTATCAAACTAGATACAATATTGCTTATAATTATGATGGTGGAACAGGAACAAATCCTGTGGCATTTGATTTAGATTTAAATAATAGTGCTACTATTAACTTACAAGAACCTACAAAGGCTGGATATAGATTCGACGGTTGGTCAATTAGTGGAGCTAATGCTACTGTAACTGGAAATACTATTACTGTTAGTGTTCCTCAAGGTGGCCAACAAACAGATTTAATAGTTACTGCTAAGTGGATTCAAAATGTATTTAATATTACTTATGATTATGATGGAGGAACTGCTACAAATGCAGCTACAATAACTCTTGATCAACAAAATAATGGAACACTTCAATTAAATGTTCCAACTAAGACTGGTTATGAATTTGTTAATTGGACTGTTCTATCTGGAACTGCAACTGTAGAAAACAATATCTTAACAGTTACTGATGCTAGTGATATTGCATTAAAAGCTAATTATAGACAAGTTGTATTTAATATTACATATGATTACTTTGGAGGTACTATAACTGGTACAAATCCAACTACATACGAAGCAGATAGTTTTGAATCAGTTGTCATTACTGCACCTAATAAAGATTATTATCAATTTGCAGGATGGACAACAGATAATCCAAATATTACTGTTTCAACTAATGGTAACTTAAGAATCGAAGGTAATCCAACTGATGTTAAGTTAACTGCTACATATAATCCAAGACAATTTAATGTTACTTATGTAGAAAAAGAAAATAATGAAGTTGTAACTACTTATGGTTCTCATACATGTACATTTGGAGTTGCTTGTGATATTCAAGTTACTTCTCCTACAAAAGCTGATAGAGACTTTAAGTATTGGAAGAGTGATGTAGGAACTATTTATCCTGCAGGAAGTAAGATATTTGCTCTTACTGATATGGAATTAACTGCTGAATGGGATTCAGTACATACATATACTATTACTTATAACTTAAGAGGTGGAGAATTCACTGGTAACGTTATTAGAGTATATAATCATGGTGATACTGTTTCATTACCAACTGCAGAGTTCGTATCTAAGACTGGTTATGTATTTACTAAGTGGAGTGAAACAGAAAGCTGTGATGCTGATCCTGTTACTCAAATAACTGAAGGTACTGAAAACAAAGAATTCTACGCATGTTATAACGCAAATAATTATGCTATTAATTATTATACTGATGATACATTTGCAGAAGTTTATGATAATAATTCAGGCGAATATGCATATGGAACTTCTCATACTGTTCCAACATATGTAAGTTCTGATATGGATAAAGTATTCATTCATTGGAAAGGTAATAACAATAGAATTTATCTTCCAGGTGAAACTATTGTAGTTACTGAAGCTATTAACTTATATCCTGAGTTATATCCTGTAAATCATGATGAACCTCCTGTAACTCATAGTATTACTTATAATTTCAATGGAGGTAATGATCCTATCGGTGGTAGTCTAGTTGGTAGATATACCGAAGGTGATACTTTCGAATTAGGTACTATTACTAGAGATGGTTATACATTTGCTGGATGGTATGACGAAGAAGATAATTTAGTTACTTCTGTAGCTGGTAAGACTTCTGACTTAGTATTACATGCTACATGGACTGCTTCTACATACACTATTAACTTCTATGTTGGTAGTGAATTAGTTGAAACAAAGACATTGAATGCTGGTGAGCATTATGCTAAACATCATTATCTTGATGCACAATCTGCTGATGCCACAGCTATAAATGCTGATACAGGTGAAGAAGCATATTACTTTGCATCAGGTTGGGCATACTACGGAAGTAATGAAGTTGTATTCCCATATGAATATGATTTCGGTGAATTAATTACAAGTAATCCAGTAGTTAATTTAAGTGCTGTTATAGATCCTGATGAA
>JAFPMR010000149.1 GCA_017411235.1 Bacilli bacterium
CCTTCTAAAAATCTAGTGTGGCCATACATTTTCTTTATTATAGGATTTATATAAACTATTTCTTCATTATAGTTTTGGTTAAAGTTATTATCCATATTAGTTGAAGTGTTTCTAATATAGATTATTCTTTTGGGTATACCTATTTGAACTGGAGCTAAAGCATATAACTCACTACTTTGACAAAATTCTTTTAAGTCTTCTATATAACTTTTAATATCATCTTTTTTTAAGTCTACTTCAAGAGATGTTTGTCTTAAGAATTCTTCATTATCTTCAATCGTTATTCTTTTTCTCATGAATATTTCCTCCCTATTATTTTTTATTAGTTGCTAATATTAAATACTTACCAGCTTGAGATATATCATTATCATCAATTGTTGAGGCTTCTTTAATATAATCTACACTAAAATTATTATTATTTAGGATTTCTATTAGTTGTTCCTTCTTATAGTAATTGACATATATATCTTCTTCTATGTTATTCTTCTGCATAAGAGGTGTTATAACCATTTTTTCTCCTTCACCAATTATAGTAATAATATATAGTTTAGCATTATTTTTCATGACATATGATAAATGTTTTAAAAAGTCGTTTAATAGTTCTTTGGGAATAAAATAAAAACTATATATAGATATGGCTCCATCTATAGTACTTTCTTGAAAATGATTTTCAAGATTAAGGAAATCATCGTTTATAAACTTAATAGAAGGATATCTTTTTTGGGCAATATTAATCATTTCTTTACTAAAATCAATACCTATGGCGTTTAAATCTTTTTCTTTTAAAAATGATGTAATGTACCCACTTCCACTGCCTAAATCTATTATAGTTGACTTTTTAGAAAATAAAGAGGAAAATTCTTCTATTTCTTTTTTAAATTCCCAATCATCGCCAAAATAATCTACATATTGTTTGGCCATTTTTTCAAAGGTATTTAAAACTGATGCACTTTTTTTATTGCTCATTATAATCATTCCTCTAATTCATGTTATTATATCTATCTAAATCTAATTTTAGATATATTGCATTATCCATAGGACTATTATTGTATTTATCTATTTCATAAAATCCTAAAGCTTTATACATTTTTATTGCACTTTTTAAAAAGGGAAGAGTGTCTAGTAAGATAGATTTATATCCTATTAATTTTGCTTCTTCTATTATTTTATTTACTAGATTAAAACCAATATGTTCTCCTCTAAACTCACTTCTCACATAGAGTCTTTTCATCTCACAGTTATCGTTATCTATCTTTTTCAAAGCTATACATCCTGCCACTTTACCATCATATATGGCAATATATAATCTACCACTTGGGCGACCATATTTTTCTTCTAGATGTTCTACTTCTTGGTCATAGTTTTGTATAGCTAGATAATCTTTAAAAGAACTATCTCCTTCTATTAATGAATTAGTATATTCTATAAATAGTTTTTTTATTTCTTCTTTATATTCATATCCTTCTTTAATCTCTAATTTCATCTTAATATCTCCTTTTAATTAAATTAATGTTTTTTCGAGTTTATTAATTAAATCTTTTTCATCATTATATTCTATTACTTTAAAATTTCTTTTAACTGAAGAACTACATTTATATCCTTTTTTTATAACACATATAATAGATATGTTGTTACTTTCTGCTCTACCTAATTCTAAACCAATACCTGTACCCGGATAAGATACTTCAGCAACTAAATAATTAGAATTTATTAGTATATTCTTTGTATCGATATCTTTATATTCTTTACTATGAGGAAGTATTAATTTGAACTCTTTTGAAATATTAGAATTTAAAAGTGGTTCATATAATTCTTTCTCATAATTCATATTACTAGAATGACTTATATAAATTGTTTTCATACTATTTTATCATCTTCTTACATTCTTCTAATATTTCTTTTAATTCATATACATTGTCATCTTGACTAATATGTCCTTTATTATTAACTATTATTGTTTTGACGTTTAATAGCTCTTCAAATTTATCTTTTTGATCTAAAGATACAAAATAATCATTATCTGAAAATATACAACTAATGTTATTAGTAAATTTTTTTATTTTTTCAAAATTTATTGGTATGGTTAACCAAGGTTTGGCTGTATTGTAAGATTCTTCATCTTCTATGGCATAATCTAATAAATCTAACCATGGTGCTACAAATAGGATACCTCCTACTTTACATATATCTTTTGTTTGTAAATATCTTAGAATAGTTTGACATCCTATACTATGACCTATAAAGTATGTCTTATCATCTAGAGTTTCTATCTGTTTATCTAAAAATGATACCCATTCTTCTATTTTAGGATTTGCTGTATTTGGCATATTAAACCTATATACTTTATTATTTTCATTAGATAATTC
>JAFPMR010000150.1 GCA_017411235.1 Bacilli bacterium
TCTTAAATTCCTCTAAAGCAGTACGTTTAACAAGTCCTGACTTAGTAACAAATAATAAGTTACTAATCTCATCGACTTTATCACGATTAATCTTAATAATAGAATTAACCTTTTCTTCCTTTTCTACTTGAATCAAGTTAACAACTGGTAATCCCTTAGATTGTCTACTAAATTCAGGAATTTCATAACCTCTTAATCTATATACCTTACCTTTATTAGTAAAGAATAATACATCATCATGAGTTTCAATATTAAGCATATGTTCTACGAAGTCTTCATCATTAGTTGTCATACCTTTAATACCTACTCCACCACGGTTTTGAGTCTTAAATGTATCAGAAGTTGTTCTCTTAATATAACCATTTGTAGTTAATGCAATAATAACATCTTCATTTGGAATTAATGACTCATCTTCAATATAATCGATTGCTGTCATATCAATATGTGTACGTCTTTCATCAGCAAATCTATTCTTAATTTCAGTCATTTCTTCCTTGATAATATTAAGAACTTTCTCTTCGCTAGCTAAAATTGATTTCAATTCTTCAATTTCTTTTAATAATGCAGCTAACTCTTCTTCAATCTTATCTCTTTCTAAGCCTGTTAATCTACGTAATCTCATTTCTAGAATAGCTTGAGCTTGGATTTCAGTAAGACCAAATCTTTCCATCAAACCATTTTGAGCTTCAATATCAGTCTTAGCTGCTCTAATTAACTTAACTACTTCATCAATATTATCTAAAGCAATCTTTAATCCCTCTAAAATATGAGCTTTCTTCTCTGCTTTATCTAAATTGAACTTAGTTCTTCTAATAATAACTTCCTTTTGGAAATCTATATACTTAACGATAATATCTTTTAGTCCTAAAGTCTTAGGAACTCCTTGATCTAGCATTAAGAATATAATACCAAAATTAGTTTGGAAATCAGTATGTTTATATAATTGATTTAATACTACTTGTGCATTAGCATCTTTCTTTAAAGTAATAGTAATTTTAATACCATTCTTTAAATCTGCATGGTAATCAGTAATACCATCAATTACCTTATTATGAACTAATTCAGCAACTTTGTTTTTTAAATCTAAAGTATTAACACCATATGGAACTTCATCTACTACAATGTAATGTCTACCATTCTTTTCTTCAATAGTAGCTTTACTTCTAATAGTAATAGAACCTCTACCAGTTTCATATGCCTTCTTAATACCACTATTTCCTAGGATTATACCTCCTGTTGGAAAGTCAGGTCCTTTAATAATTTGCATTAATCCATCTACATCAATATCAGGATTATCTATATAAGCTATACAACCATCAATTACTTCACCTAAATTATGTGGAGGAATATTAGTTGCCATACCTACAGCAATACCCATTGTTCCATTAACTAAAATATTAGGAAATCTAGAAGGTAATACTCTAGGTTCTTTTTCAGTACCATCGAAGTTATCATCCATATCAACTACTTCTTTACCGATATCTCTTAATAATTCAAGAGAAATCTTAGAAAGTCTTGATTCTGTATAACGCATGGCAGCTGCACCATAACCTTCGATATTACCGAAGTTACCATGGCCATCTACTAGCATACAACGATAACTAAAATCTTGTGCCATTCTAACCATTGCTTCATAAATTGAAGAATCACCATGTGGGTGATATTTACCCATAACGTCTCCAACTATCTTGGCGCTCTTAACATGAGGTTTATCTGGAGTAAAACCTGATTCATACATTGAATATAGTATTCTTCTATGAACTGGTTTTAAACCATCTCTTAGATCTGGTAATGCACGTGCTGTAATAACACTCATTGAATAATCTAAGAACGAATCTTTAATTTCTTTAACAATATTATTATGTTCTACTCTATCCATACATTACACCCCCTAAATATCCAAATTCTGTACGAATACAGCATTATCTTCAATAAACTTACGACGAGGTTCTACTTCATCACCCATTAATTGTGAGAATGCTTCATCTGCTGATCTTGCATCTTCAACAGTAATCTTTCTTAGAACTCTCTTAGTAATATCCATAGTAGTTTCATTTAACTCTTCTGGATCCATTTCTCCTAAACCTTTCATACGTAAAATATCACGTTTAGTATTAGGAGCTAATGTTGCTAGATATTCATCTCTTTCTCTTTCATCTAGTACATACTTTCTTGTTTGACCATGTTTAATACAATAAAGTGGAGGTTGTGCTGCATATACATGTCCAGCCTCTACAATTGGTCTAAAGAATCTATAAAATAATGTTAATAACAATACTCTAATATGTGCACCATCGACATCGGCATCAGTCATTATTACGATTTTGTCATATCTTAACTTAGATAAATCAAATTCTTCACCAATACCTGTACCAAAAGCAGTAATAATAGTTCTAATTTCTTCATTACCTAAAGCCTTATCTAATCTAGCTTTTTCAACATTTAATATCTTACCTCTTAAAGGAAGAATAGCTTGTGTCATAGAATCTCTACCTTTAATAGCAGAACCACCGGCACTATCTCCCTCGACTAAGAAGATTTCACATTCAGCAGGATCTTTACTCTTACAATCCGCTAATTTACCATAGAAATTAGTAATATCTAAATCACCTTTTCTACGAGTAGCTTCTCTAGCTTTCTTAGCCGCTAGTCTAGCTCTTGTAGCAGTAATTGATTTTTCAACAATAATTCTAGCTTCTGCAGGATTCTCTAGTAAGAATCTTTCTAATCCTTCACTAAATACATCATCAGCAATCTTTCTTACTTCAGCATTACCTAATTTAGTCTTTGTTTGACCTTCAAACTGTGGATTAGGATGCTTACAAGAAATAATCATTGCTAAACCTTCTCTTACGTCATCACCAGTTAATGGATCATCATTATCTTTTAATAACTTATTATTTCTAGCATAATTATTCATTATTCTAGTTAAGGCTCTCTTAACTCCATCCTCATGAGTTCCACCTTCATGAGTATTAATGTTGTTTGTAAAAGAATATATATTTGAATTGTATTCTTCATTATATTGGAAAGCTACTTCAATAGAAATTCCATCTTCTTCACCTTCAACATAAACAACTTCTTCATGTAATGGTTTCTTATCTTTATTTAATTTCTTAACGAATTCCTTAATTCCACCTTCATAATGGAATACTTGTTTCTTTTCGTCATTTCTTAAATCTTCTAAGATAATTCTTAAACCTTTATTTAAGAAAGCTATTTCTTCTAATCTATTAGCTAAAGTATCATAATCATATACAGTAGTTTCAGTAAATATTTCAGGATCTGCTTTAAATGTAACAGTAGTTCCTGTTCTATCAGCAGGACAATCATCAATAATCTTAAGTTCTCCTACAGGATGTCCACCATTTTCAAATCTTTGAAAATATACGTGTCCATCTCTATATACTTTAACCTCTAACCATTGAGATAACGCATTAACAACTGATGCACCAACACCATGTAGACCTCCGGATACCTTGTATCCTCCTCCACCGAACTTACCTCCTGCATGCAATACAGTAAAGATTGTTTCAATTGTGGATAACCCAGTCTTTTCATTCATACCTGTTGGCATACCACGTCCGTCATCTCTAACTTCAATAACATTATTCTTATTAATAATTACTTCAATATCATCACAATATCCTGCTAGAGCTTCATCAACGGCATTATCTACAATTTCCCATACTAGATGGTGTAATCCTCTTTCACTAGTAGTACCAATGTACATACCAGGTCTTTTTCTAACAGCTTCAAGTCCTTCTAGAACTTGAATATCACTATCATTATATTCTTCTGCCATATTAACCCTCCTTAATATCATCGAATACTTCAAATACTTTACTCTTATTTAATATTTCATCATTTATCTTGTCTATTTCAGTAGTTGTTATAAATGTTTGAACATCATCATTTATTAGTTCTAATATATTATTGATTTTAAACCTATCTAATTCGCTAAATAAGTCATCTAATATCAAAATAGGATAATTACCCCTAATATGATAAAAAATCTCTAATTCAGCCAATTTATAGGCAATAATAGCATTTTTTTGTTGACCTTCAGATCCATAGTCCTTTAAACTCATGTTTTTAAACTTAAATCTGACATCATCATGATGGATTCCAATAGATGTTTTACCAAAAGAAATATCCTTATCAATATTATCTTTATATTTTTTAGCAATATTCTCCATATCAAAATCTTTAAAATCAGTTACATATTCTAGCTTAAGATCAGATATACCGCAAATTTTGGCATATATCTCCCCTATTTGTTCATTAAGTAAATCAATATACTTTTTTCTAGATAAATATATCTTTTCACCTAAATCAATTAACTTATTGGTAAGTATATCTAAATAATCTCTAGAAGTATTAGAATTGATACTCATCATCTTTAAATAACTATTCCTTTGTTTAAGTACTTTATTATACATACTTAAATTCTTCAAATAGACATTATTTATCTCTGAAATTTCTAAGTTTATAGCTTGTCTCCTAACACTAGGAGAATCCTTAATAAACCTTAAATCATCTGGATTAAATAAAACTACACTTATCTTTGATATATAATCACTTAATTTATCAACTTTAGTATCGTTTACCTTAACCCTTTTCTCTCCATCTTTAATAATTATTTTATAGTTATTTTTATACTTATTATCCGAAACTATCCCCTCTACACGACAAACATCTTTGTTGTTCATAATTAATACTTTATCAACTGAACCCCTAAAAGACTTTGTAAGAGCGAGTACATAGATACTTTCGACTAAATTAGTCTTTCCACTACCGTTTTTACCATAAATAATATTATAGGAAGGAGAAAATGAAATTTCATACTTCTCATAATTTCTAAAATTTAATAACTTCAAATGATGTATTTTCATTTTTTACCCTCTTTTACGACCGTAGATAAAAAAAAGTATTTTTTAGGTACTCCCATACCACATAACCATTATAACACAAAAATGCTACTAAAAGTAGCATTTTCGTATTTTTATTCACCATTTTTTTTGTATTTTCTCATTTGGAGAGTATCTTTTAATCTTGAACATCTATATAGCTGATTATCAATGATTGCTGTAGACACATCTATAAGCAATTTTTTCCCATTTTTTAGCTCAACAATTGTCTTATCTTTAAACTTATCTGGTTTATAAACATGTTCATAAGAGATCCAAGAACATTGACCATTCCTTGGAGACAATGTAGGAAAGAAAATAATATCAAAACTTTCTTCTATAATAACAGGTACTTTATGAGTAAAACCTACTAACTTAGATGTACCTATTTGTCTTCCTTCTAAAGAACTACCAAAGTATTCACAACTCTCCTCTACTATCTTTAATGGTGATTTATTGACCTCAAACGAGTCATCAACCTCATACACTATAGTATGATTATTATCTTTTGGAACTAATGCCACAGTATCTTTATTTATTTCATAAGAATCCATAACCAAAACCTCCTTCTTCCAAAATTAACCCCCTTATACTCTAATCAAAAGTAAAAAAAGGTCGAAAAAAGTCGATTTTTTAAAAAAATTGATTTTTTTCACAAAAAAAAAGATAACTTCTTGTTTATAAGTTATCTTTTATCAACAATTAATAAGTCTTAATTGGTAATATCAATTGAATTAATGATTCATCTGTTACAGACTTAATTACTATTGGTTTAACTTCACCATTTAATAAAATCAATATTTCTTCATCTTTAATAGTTTTTAAAGCATCTAACATATATTTAGCACTAAATGAAATATCAATTGCAGCTTCTTGACTAGTTTCAACATCTAGTTTTTCTTCTACTTTACCAATTTCAGAAGCATATGAATTAATAACTAATTGACTATCTTTAAGTTTCATTTTAACAATATTCTTATCTTTATTTTGAGTAAGTAAAGCTGCTCTATCTATAGCATCAAAGAAATCACTTATCTTAGTATTAATAATAATAGCAAAATCCTTTGGAATTAAGTTAGAAGTATTAGGATATGTTCCAGATAATAAATTACTTTGGAATATAATATTCTTATATTTAAATAATACCTTGTTACTAAATACATGCATTTCCACAGGTTCTTCATCTACTATAATCTTATCTAATTCCATAATATTCTTTCCAGGGATAACTATATTAATATCATCATCAACTGGGTTATCTAATTTAATATTCTTCTTAGCAAGTCTATATGAATCAGTAGCAATACATTCTAATACATCCCCTACTATATTAAAGTTTAATCCAGTAAGTAAAGGTCTTAACTCTTGAGTAGATATTGCAAATGCAGTTTGACTAATAATACTCTTAAAAGTATTTCCATCTAAAACTATAGGTTTATCTACTTCATCTAATTTTAATGTAGGATATTCCTTAGGATCTAAGCAGTTTAAATCATATTGACTATTATCAGAAGAAATCTTAATCTTTAACCCATCCATTAATTCAAAATTAATTTCATCACTAGGCATCTTTCTAATAATATCTAAAATATATTTACTTTGAATAATAATAGATCCTTCTTCTTCTACTTTCTTAATATCTTTCTTATCTATAAAAGCTTTAATTGTTAATTCACTATCACTAGCAGTTAAATATAAACCTTCTTTAGTTAATTCTACTTTTACTCCATTTAATATAGGAATAATATTCTTAGGTGAAATAGCTTTAACTACATTTGATAAGTTTTCCAAAATAATGTTTTTTTCAATTGTAAATTTCATTCATATTCCTTCTTTCTTATTATTTTTTAATTATGATTATTATTATGAAGTTAATAATGTTGATAAGTCTATTTTTATCAACTAATAAGCCATAAATATAATAACAAATCATGTTTATAAGTATCAAGTTACTAACAAATAATACACAATCTTATAATTTTGACTTAATTTCATTAATAATTTCTTTTAATTGTCCATTTTCTTTTAAATCTTCTTCAATTTTATCTACTGCATGTATTACTGTTGAATGATCTCTTCCTCCAAATTCTAACCCAATTCTAGGAAATGATTGATCTGTCAACATTCTACATAAATACATAGCAACCATACGAGGATATGCTATATTAGCACTTCTTCTCTTACCTTTTAGTACTTCTACTGTAATCTTATAATAATCAGCAACAGCACTTTGAATAGTACTTATATCATTAGATATATAAGGATTCTTTGTTATAAAGTCTTTTAATGCATTATTAGCAAATTCTAAATCTATACTATCAGGTACATACATAGCTGTATAAGCAACTAATCTATTAATAGCACCCTCTAAACTTCTTACATCTGTATCAAAATTACTTGCGATAAATTCAACTGCTTCATCAGTCATCTTATTTTGAATATTAGGAAGTCTCTTTATTTTATCTTTAATAATACGACATCTTAATTCAAAATCAGGTGGGAAGATATCAACAGGTAATCCCATTGCAAATCTATTTCTTAATCTCTCCTCTAATATCTTTAAATCATCAGGAGAACGATCAGATGTAATAATAATTTGTTTATTCTTTCTATGAAGTTCATTAAATGTATGGAAGAATTCTTCTTGAGTTTGTTTAGCATTAACCAAGAATTGAATATCATCTATCATCAATACATCTAAATCTCTATATTTTTTCTTAAATTTACTGGAAATATCCATTGCATTCTCTTTAGGATTAGATATTCTTGTATAATCATTCCTAAATTCCTCACTAGTAGTGTATAAAACCTTTAACTTAGGATTATGTTCAACAATATAATTACCTATAGCATGCATTAAGTGAGTCTTACCTATTCCACTCTTTCCATATATAAATAATGGATTATAAGTAGTACCAGGGCTTTCAGCAACCGCAAAAGCAGCTGTTCTAGCAAACTTATTAGGATTTCCAACAACAAAGTTTTCAAAAGTTAAATTAGGATTCAAGTTATTATCAAAGTCTTCATCAGGTTCATTGTCGATAACTTCAACGTTATTAACAACTTGTTCAACGGTATTTTCAACACTTTTAGCAATTTCTTCCTCCATTAAACAGTCTATTTTTCTCTCAATTCCTGTAACTTTTAGGAAAGCATCGCTTAATAACTTATAATAATGTGTTAATAAAATACGTTTATGAAGAGGTTGTGGAACCAATAAAGTAACCTTTTGATCATCCATTTCATAGAATTTAGTTTCACCAAACCAAAGATTAAAAGATACTGGATTAAGTTCTACTTTTATAATATCTAGAACCTTATTCCAAATATCCATATTATTCAAGCTCCATCACCCCACTCCACTTTGACAATTTGTACAATTATTATAATTCAGGTTGTGGAAAAATAAAAGTAATAAATGCACAAAAAAAAGCCGTCAACAAGGTATCAACACAATTAACCACAGCTTTTCATCTCTTAGTAACGTATTTTACCATACTTATCCACATTATCAACAAATTTTTAATAAACAATGTGGAAAAAGTTATCCACATATCCACAAGAAAAAGTGAATAACTTTTGTTAACACAAAAAAAGTCAAAGAATTACCGATATTTCTTGACTTTTTTTTTGAAATATTATTATAATAAGAGAGCTTGTTTAGATGTGGAGGTGTATTTTATGAAAAGAACTTATCAACCAAATAATAGAAAAAGAGCAAAAAAACATGGATTCTTTGCTAGAAAAGAAAGTAATGTATTAAACTCTAGAAGAGCAAAAGGACGTAAAAGAATAGTTGTTAAATAAGCCACTAGTTAGTGGTTTTTTATGTATTAAAAAGGGTGATGTCTATGAAAAAAATCGAAATGATTAAAGACAGAGATACATTTAATAATATAATAAAGAAAGGAAAATTTAAAAAAAACGACTTCTTTGTTATATATAACAATATAAATAATGAAAACAATATTAGATTTGGTATTGCTGTAAGCAAAAAATATGGTCACGCAGTTGATCGTAATCGAATAAAAAGACAAACCAGAGCCATTATAGATAATCACAGAAATTTATTTCAAAATAACTTCAATTATATTATAATGGTTAGGAAGAGCTGCCTAAATGCCAAATATAGTATTTTAGAGAATGCTCTAATAGAATTATTAAAGTAAAGGTGAGATCGTGAAGAAAAGATATAAAGTATTAATAATAGCAGTCATCTTATTATTAATAACAGGATGTACAAAAACGGTAAAAGATGGAAAAAAAGCCGTTACTTTTGATGAAACAGGGCAAACCTTAACTGCAAACATATTATGTAAACCAACTAATCAAGACTTATATGAAAAATATGAAGAGTATAATGATAATCTAACAGTCAAATTAGATGATCTTCCTACTTGTAAGAGTTTTACTCCTAAAAAAATAAAATATGTAAGTTTATGGGAAACAATCTTCATTAAGCCATTAGCTTGGTGCATACTTAAATTAGGTTATGCAGTTAAAAATATGGGTGTATCAGTAATGATAATAGGATTATTAATAAGACTATTAATGATGCCAATCCAAATTAAAACTGTAAAACAATCTGAAGCAATGAAGAAAATTCAACCAGAAATGGAAAAGATTGAAAGAAAGTACAAAAATAAAACTGATAACGATTCATTAATGGCTAAGAGTCAAGAAACAATGATGTTATATAAAAAATATAAGATCAATCCAGTAGGAAGTTGTTTAATGGCCTTTATCCAATTACCTTTATTCTTTGCTTTCTTAGAAGCAATCAATAGAGTACCAGCAATCTTCGAAGGAAAATTCTTAACAATGAACTTAGGAATGACTCCTATGACAGGAATTGCTCATCATAACTACATATATATATTGTTAGTTATATTAATTATAGCAAGTACATATTTCTCATTTAAGAATTCTATGGGAGGACAAAGTCAAACTCCTGAGATGCAACAACAAATGAAATTTATGTTTACATTTATGATATTAATGATTTCAGTAGCTTCATTAAGTTTACCAACAGCTATAGCATTATACTGGATTATAACTAATGGATTTGCTGTTATTCAAAATATCATTATAAAGAAAATGCTAGAAAAGAGTGAATAATATGGAATTACAAGTATTTGAAGCAAAAACTAGAGAAGAAGCTAAAGCAAAAGCTTTAGAAGCTCTAGGAGTAGATGAAAGTGAATTATACTTAAAAGAAGAAGAAAAAAAGGGTGGATTATTTAAAGGAACTGTATATAAATGTAGTGCAATTACAGTTGATGAAATAGCTGAATTCGTTGAAGAAAAAGCAACTGAATTAGTTGGTAATATGGGAATTGAAGCTAAATTTGAAACTACAATTAGAGATGAACAAATCAATTTAAAGATGTATTCTGACAAGAATAGTATTCTAATTGGTAAAAATGGACAAACTCTAATGGCTATGCAAACAGTTCTAAGACAAATGGTTCATAATGAAATAGGTATGTATCCATATATCTTACTAGATGTAGAAAACTACAAAGAAAAGAAGAATTCTCATTTAGAAAGAAATGCAAAGAGAATTGCAAAAGAAGTACAAAAGACTAAAGTAGATGTTGCTTTAGATGATATGAATGCTTATGAAAGAAGAATAGTTCATAATGCTATATCTAATTTCAAAAACATTTCTAGTGCTTCAGAAGGTGAAGAACCTCATAGACATATAGTAATTAGATATGTTGAATCAAATGAAGATGATGAATAATCATCTTTTTTTATTGTCAAAAATGACAACCTGAAACTATAAAATTATTTCCCGGGAAATAATTTTGCTATAATTAGTATAGAATAAAAATTATTTCCCAACATATAGAATTGTGCTATAATACTAGCCAAAAAGGAGTTGACCAAGTATGAATGATACTATTTGTGCAATATCTACTAGTCAAGGAGTAGGTGCCATTGCCATAGTTCGTGTCAGTGGATCAGAATCTATTGAAATCGTTAATAGTATATTTAAAGGTAAAGATTTAACACAAGTAGAATCTCATACTATTAACTACGGACACATAATTGATGACGCGGGAAATACTATAGATGAAGTACTTGTAACAATTATGAAAGCACCAAAGACATTTACAGCTGAAGATACAGTAGAAATAAATACTCATGGTGGAATTGCTCCTACTAATAAAGTATTAGAACTATTATTAGTAAAAGGATGTCGATTAGCAGAACCAGGAGAATTTACTAAAAGAGCTTTCTTAAATGGAAGAATTGACTTATTACAAGCAGAAGCAGTCATGGATATGATTAATGCCAAAACAAATTCTCAAAGAGAAATGGCAGCTAATCAAATATCAGGTAAAGTATCTGATTTAATCAATGAATTAAGAGATGATATGATTCAAATCATTTCTAATATAAACGTTAATATAGATTATCCAGAGTATGATGATGTAGATATTATTACAGATGAAGTAATGATACCTAAAATTACTAAATTAAAAGAAAAGATAGAAAGAATTCTAAAAGAATCTAAAAATGGAGTCATCATCAAAGAAGGAATTAAAACTTCAATTATAGGAAGACCTAACGTTGGAAAGAGTAGCTTACTTAATGCTTTACTAGAAGAAGATAAAGCTATCGTAACCGATATAGCAGGTACTACAAGAGATATCGTTGAAGGTCAAATATCTATAAATGGAGTTCTACTTAATATGATAGATACAGCAGGAATAAGAGAAACAGAAGATACTATCGAAGCTATAGGAGTAGAAAAGTCTAAAAAAATGATGAAAGAATCCGACTTAGTTCTATTTGTATTAAACAATAATGAAGAACTAACTTCTGATATAAAAGAACTATTTAAAGAGTTGGGAAATAAACAATATATCGTTATTATTAATAAAACTGACCTAGAAAAGAAATTAGATATTAGTGAATTAGATGTTGATAAAGATAGAATTATTAACATGAGTATCGTTAATAATGAAGGTATAGATGAATTAAAGAACAAGATAATTGAATTATTCAATTTAAATGAACTTGAAACAAAAGATCCTACATACCTATCTAATACAAGAAGTATAAGTATACTTGAAAAATGCTTAAACTCAGTAAAAGAAATAGAAAAAGGATTACAAAACAACATGCCAATCGACATGATAGAGCTAGATATTAGGGATATTTGGGAGACTTTAGGAACCATTAATGGTTCAACTTATGAAGAAGAATTACTAGATGAAATGTTTAGTAGATTTTGTCTTGGGAAATAGTAAAAATTATTTCCCAGGAAATAATTTTTATATAAAAGGTGTTGATAACTATGTATGAAATTATAGTTGTTGGTGGAGGACATGCAGGCTGTGAAGCAGCAAATGCATGCGCAACAAAAGGACATAAAACATTACTTATAACAAGTAATTTAAAGAATATAGCAGACATGCCATGCAATCCTCATATAGGAGGATCAGCTAAAGGTATAGTTGTTAGAGAAATAGATGCCCTTGGTGGTATTATGGGAAAAATAGCAGATAAAACCCATCTACAAATTAAGATGTTAAATAGTGCTAAAGGTCCAGCAGTACAGTCATTACGTGCTCAAGGAGATAAAATAGCTTATCCAGAAGAGATGTTAAAACATCTTAATTCTTTAGAAAACTTAACCATTCAAGAAGGAATGGTTGAAGACCTAATAGTAGAAGATAATACTGTTAAAGGAGTTATCCTAGAGGATGGTACTAAAATTATTTCCCAAGCGGTAATACTTACAACTGGAACCTATTTAAAGGCTGATATACTTGTGGGAAATACTCGAACAAGAAAAGGACCACATGGTGAAAAACCATCTAATCATTTAAGTGATAAACTACATGATTATGGATTTAATATCATCAGACTTAAAACAGGTACACCACAAAGACTAGATCGTAAAACAATAGATTTCTCTAAGACTAAATTAGAACCAGGAGACGATAAATTACTTACTTTTAGTTATGACTTAGAACCATGCTATAAAATAGAAGATCAAGTACCATGTCATTTAACTTATACAAATGAAACTACCCATAAAATAATTATGGATAACTTAAATAAATCAAGTATGTATGGAGCTTTAGATGACATCAAAGGAGTAGGTCCTCGTTATTGTCCTTCTATAGAAGATAAAGTAGTTAGATTTAAAGATAAAGAAAGGCATCAATTATTCCTAGAACCAGAAAGTAGATATTATGATGATATCTATCTACAAGGATTCTCAACATCAATGCCACCAGAAGTACAAGAACAAATGGTTCATTCACTTCCAGGACTTGAAAATGCTAAGATTCTAAAATATGGTTATGCAATTGAATATGATGCAATCTATCCAACTCAATTACATGCTTCATTAGAAACTAAAGTATTAGAAAACCTATATACAGCAGGTCAAATAAACGGAACTAGTGGTTATGAAGAAGCAGCATGCCAAGGATTAATGGCAGGTATTAATGCCTCTTTAAAACTAGAAGGAAAAGAACCATTGGTACTTAAAAGAACAGATGCATACATTGGTGTTTTAATAGATGATTTAATAACTAAAGGAATTAGAGATCCTTATAGATTATTAACTAGTAGAGCAGAATTTAGATTATTACTTCGTAGTGATAATGCTGATTTAAGATTAAGAAGATATGGTTACGAAGTAGGTCTAATTAATGAAGAACAAATAAATAGATTAAATAAAAAAGAAGAAGATATTAGTAAATGTCTAGAATATATGAGAAATACTAAAATAAAAATAACTCCTGAAATAAAAGGAATATTTGAAGAAAAAGGATATCAAGTTCCTACTCAATCATTAAGTCTAGAACAATTAATTAAACGACCAGAAATAACAATGGATTTCTTATCATCATTAATAGAAATTCCATATGATAAAACTATTCAAGAACAAATAGAAATCAATTTAAAATACGAAGGATATATTGCTAAGTCATACAAAGAAGCAGAGAAAATGTTAAAACTAGAAAAGAAACAAATCCCTGAAGACATTGATTATGATAAGGTTAAAAACATAGCTTCTGAAGCTAGACAAAAACTAAAAGAAGTTAGACCAACTACAATAGCTCAAGCTATCCGTATTAGTGGCGTTAATCCAGCAGATATATCTATACTTTCAGTATATTTAAAGAAAGAATATGGTAAAGATGAATAGAGAACAATTTGAAGAAGAACTACATAAATTAGGTATTGATTTAACTGGTCATGAATTAATAAGTTTCAATACTTATTGTGAATTTTTAAAAGAATACAATTCACATACAAATTTAACAGCAATAACAGACGACGAAGGAATTTTCTTAAAACACTTTTATGATTCCTTAACTATTGTTAACGCTATAGATTTAAACAAATATAATACCTTAATAGATATTGGTACAGGAGCTGGATTTCCAGGCATTGTACTAGCAATAATCTATCCTCATTTGAAGATAACTTTATTAGATTCTAATAATAAGAAAATAACATTCTTAAAAGAATTAGCTGATAAATTAAATATAAAAGGGATAGAATACTATCAAGGTAGAGCAGAAGACTATGTAAAAACACATCGTGAAAAATTTGATATCGTTACAGCTAGAGCAGTATCAAATCTACCAGTACTTAGTGAATTATGTTTGCCTTTAACAAAAGTAGATGGATATTTTGTAGCAATGAAAGGATCAAATAAAGATGAAATAGAAGATGCTAGATTTGCTATAAAAACACTAGGTGGACATATTGAAGAAATAGTAAATTTTAATCTTCCAATTGAAGAAAGTGAAAGAAATATAATAAGAGTTAGAAAGATAAGAAATACACCAAATGAATACCCAAGAAGATACGAAAAAATAGTAAAGAACCCATTGAAAATAAAAGCAAAATAGGGTAATATAGATAATAGATAAGAATAGGGGCTGAAGAGATGAATTTAGAACAAACTGTCTTACAAGTACATTTAGAAGATATAATTCCTAATAGATTTCAACCAAGATTGAATTTTGATGAACAAGGTCTACAAGAATTAGCAGCTTCAATTAAAGAACATGGTATTATCCAACCTTTAGTTTTAAGAAAACTAGGGGATAAATACGAGATAATTGCAGGTGAAAGAAGATATAAAGCAGCTGGAATGGCGGGATTAACTACTGTACCAGCAGTTATTGCTAATATAGATGATAATAAATCTGCAGAAGTTGCCTTAGTAGAAAATGTTCAAAGAAGAGACTTAACAGCCATTGAAGAAGCTCGTTCTTATAAGAATTTATTAGACAAGGGTTATCTAACACAAGATCAACTTGCTAAACGTATGGGACTATCTCAACCAGCAGTAGCTAATAAATTAAGATTATTAAATCTTGATGAAGAAGTACAACAAGCATTACTAGAAGAAAAGATTTCTGAAAGACATGCACGTACTTTATTATCTTTGCCATTAGAAGAACAAAGAGAATGGCTACATAGAATAATCAATGAGAGACTTACAGTTAGACAATTAGATCTAGAATTAAAGAAAGCTAAAGGAATTCCTGAAGATTCAGATGAAACTACAGGAGGAGATATTCCATTAGTAACAACAATTCCTAGCATTGAAGATATCAAAGCAAATGCAGTAGATATTAGAGATATAAATAATCAAGAACAAAGAGAAGAATTAGAAACCTTTGATTTAATGGAAGAACCAAAAGAAGAAGAAAGTACTATTAAAGAAGAAAAGGGAGAATTTACTACAGCAACATCAGTTCCAGAAATTAATATCGCAACTCCATATTCTTCAAGTAATATAGTTAATGAGGAACCGATAGCTATGCCAAATAACAATAATAAATTCTTTGGTGCAATACCAGAGAGTACACCAGCAGTACCAACATTTACTGCTCTAGGAACTGAACAACCAGTACAACAACCAAATGAAATGGAAATGCATGCTTCTACAGGAGCTACAACAAATGACTTTGAAGTATTTGATGCTAGTCCTCAAACAAATCCATATGAGATTAACTCAAATCCATTCATGGATGCTGGTTCATTTACACAACCACAAGTTCCTGCTCCTGAATTTAATAGACCTCAACAAGTTGTTAAACCAGAATTTAATTCTCAAATAAATCCAACAGCACAAATGGAGATAAATCCTAATAATAAATTCTTTACTCCAATTGCTCAAAACACATCTGATCAAGCAACAATCGTAAGACCAACAGTAAATAATACAGATATTGATCCGATGAAAGCTGTAGATTATTTAGCTGAGAACAAAGAAGAAAAATTAGATACTGGCGAACCAAAAGATTTGAAATATGCAATTGATTCTATTAGATCATCAATTGATAAACTTGGTAATGAAGGATTCTATATTGATGTAGAAGAAATAGACTTCCCAGAAGCATATCAAATTACTATGAGAATACATAAAGACAATTAAAATTGTCTTTTTTCTTCATAAATGCTAAAATAACCAACACGGAGTGATATTTATGAAAAAAATAATAAATATTAACTTATACAAAGACGACCGGTTACAAGAAGAATATAAAGATATTCTTGCTATTGTAGATAAGGAGTCTTATAAATTTAAATTAAACGATGTAACTACTGTAATTAGTAATCGTTATTTTCAGCGTGAAAACGAAGAATATAAATTTAAA
>JAFPMR010000151.1 GCA_017411235.1 Bacilli bacterium
AACTTCTTCTACTGGTAAATTAGGTATAGACATCATTTCTTTTTCATAATAACCATTAACAAAGTCAATATCATCTTCTGTAGTTTTTAGTATTCTAGTACTTTCTATATTTTCTGCATCTAAACGATCTAGTACTAAAACACCATTTTTAGTTTTATATGATGTAGCTCTTCTAAATTCTAATCCTTGTAGATCATAGTATGTGTATGTACTATATGTTGGATAATCTCTTTTAGTATAGTAATAATCATCTTCAAAGACGATTGTTAACATATTAGGATCTAAGATAGCTATAAAGTTATTTAAAAACATTAGATTAGCATCTTCTATTTCAGTATTAATATGTAACAAGTTTTTCATTCTTCTAATGGCTTCTTTATTACCATATTCAGCACATACTCCTCTGAATAGATTAACCATTTTCTTTGTAATATCCATAGAATCACCTCTAAAGTTAATGGTTATTATATATCAAGATATATAATTATGCTATAATTTTTGTAGGTGGTAGAGATGAGAAAGATAAAATTACATGGTATTTATAAACATTTTAAAGGGGATCACTATCTTGTAGAAGATATAGCAATATCTAGTGATGACGGTATTACTCCATATGTAGTATATAGAAAACTATATGGAGATGGAGGTCTTTATATAAGACCTTTGGATGATTTTATGGCTGAAGTCGATCATAATAAGTATCCAAATGTTAAACAAAAGTATCGTTTTACTCAAGTTAAAGTAAATAGTGTTAGAAAGTAGATAAAACATCTACTTTTTATATGGTATAATTAAGATGATATGGAGGTGTTAATATGTTGTATCTTGAACCTAATGAATACGGTAAGATAGAAGAATTTATTTTTAATGCCAAACCATATAATGAAGATATTAATTTAAGTGATATAGCTGCTTTAGAGGGATTCTTTAAGAAAAATGGTTATATACCTGAAAGATATATAAGTTTATTATTAAATTATGTTGTATATCAAGTAAGAAGATTAATAATATTACCACCAGATTCCCCTATTAATGCTTCTTTTAAAGGTCAATGTAGTCCTTCAGCATCCATAGTATATGAATTAATGGGTAAGATGGGATTTAAAGTAGATGTATTTAATGTTGGTAAAGTACTTAATACTGAAGGAATACATCATTTAAGTAAGGTACATATACCTACGATGATAAATGGAGAGAAAGTTACTAAAGAATTTATTATAGATCCTACTTTTAGACAGTTCTGTATTAAAGAAGAAAATAGATTTGAAAGATATTTTGAGGAACCAAGGCATGCTGTTAGAATGTCTACTCCTCATCCTGGTTATTTTTATAATTTAACTGATAAAGGTAGAAAGTTTGCAAATAATCTAATTACTTATGGTTATTTTGAAACTACTGATGATAATTTAAAACAATACTTTGATCCTTTTAGATTATATATTACTCCTAAGGAAGAATATGATCGTGATAGTTTAGGTTTAATTAGTAGTACTAATTTAACTGGTAATTATTATCGTAATAAGATAGAACAAGTATTAGAAGATTATGTTATGAAATCAAGGAAGAATATTGAAACTCCTACAGAGAAGATTATCGATAAGAAAAGAAAGATGTTATATCGTATTAAGAATTTCTTTGGTTTAGCTGATTTATATGAAAGTGATTTA
>JAFPMR010000152.1 GCA_017411235.1 Bacilli bacterium
ATGAAAGAAGAATTTGGAGTAGATCCAAGTGCTGTAGCTGTTGCTGCTGCTCCTGCTGCTGCTGGAGAAGCTGCTGATGATAATGCTGCTAAAACTGTAGTATTAAAAGAAGCTGGCGCTACTAAGATGCAAGTAATCAAAATCCTTAAAGAAGTTACTGGCTTAGGATTAGTAGAAGCTAAAGGTTTAGCTGACAATGGTGGAAATGTTAAAGAAAACATTCCTGCTAAAGAAGCTGAAGAAATTAAAGCACAACTTGAAGCTGCTGGTGCTACTGTTGAATTAGCATAATTCGATTTAGTAATTAGTAAGTTTTATTAAAAAGTGATTATATATCACTTTTTTCTTTGAGCAAAACTGGAAAAAAGAAGTATAATGTATTATAATTGTATCTAGACAGGAGGGGCTTATCATGGGTAATCATGGTTGGGGAATACGTGAAATGATAATCTATATGTGCATCTTCGCAATTATTTTATTATTTGTTGCTTTTTCAATTAATGCACTCTACAAGAGAATTAATAGAGACGCAGAAAATGCCAAAAACAATACACCTGTTATTGTAGAACCTGTTGAAGACCAACAACCTGAGCCGGTTATTGAAGAACCTCCTAGGGCTGTTGATTATACATATTATCAACAATTAGAAAAAAGAGTATATGATGCTACTTATAAATATTTACAAGAGAAACCTACTGAGATAGGTGATAATATTCTTAAGTTAGATAGTGATACATTAATCAATTTAGGATTTATGAATCCTTTATATAATGATATTGGTTCTCAAAAATGTACTGCATATAGTAATGTTTACGTAGATGCAGTTACGAAAGAATATGTTGTAAGATCTTATGTAAGATGCGATAATTATACTAGTGAAGGATATTAAGAGGTGTATTTATGGAAACAAAGAAGAAAAAGAGAACATTTAAAAGAACTATTAAAAGAGCATTAAGAAAGACAATTCAATTCTTTGTTAATCTTAAAAATAAATTTATGAGTTTACCTGCTAAGTTAAGATATATTATTTATGTATGGGTAGCTGTATTATTTGTAATTATAGTATTAATTATTGGATCTAATGCATCTACTAAGAAGTTAGATAAATATCATGCTTTTGAACAAGCTCTTACAAATGCTTCTAAAGAGTATGTTACTAAGAACTCTATTACTCCAAATGTAGGTAAGAAATTAAAGTTAGATTTAGATATGCTTAAAGATTCTAAGTATATTAAAAGTGAAGATATAACTGATAATACATGTCGTGGTTATAGTATTGTTTACTATAATGAAGAAACCTCAGAATATGTTATTAATTCATATTTAAATTGCAAACATTATACTACTAAAGACTTTGCATTTGACTATGATCAATAAAAAGAGATAAATATCTCTCTTTTTTATTGACATTATTTTAAATAGATGTTATATTATTTGTGCATTTTTAAATTGTGGTTCTGCCTAGGTAGAACTTAATTTAAAGGGATTTGTGATACACCAGGATGTGTGTATATGGAAGGAGGACATATATGACAACTATTAATCAATTAGTTAGAAAAAACAGAAAAGACAAAACTAAGAAGAGTAAAAGCCCAGTGTTAAATGTAGGTTTTAACAGTAAGGATAGAGTTTCTACTGTTCAAAATAGTCCACAAAAAAGAGGAGTTTGTACTAAAGTTGGTACTCGTACTCCAAAGAAACCTAACTCAGCTTTAAGAAAATATGCTCGTGTTAGATTATCAAATGGAAGAGAAGTTGATACTTATATTCCAGGTGAAGGACATAACTTACAAGAACACAGTGTTGTATTAGTACGTGGTGGTCGTGTTAAGGACTTAATCGGTGTTCGTTATCACATCATTCGTGGTACATTAGATACTCAAGGCGTTAATAATAGAATGCAAGGCCGTAGTAAATACGGAACTAAAAAACCTAAGAAGTAGAATTATACTTTAATAGAATAATTAAGGAAGGAGAGATAATTATGCGTAAAAGACGTGCAGTTAAAAGAGATGTATTACCAGATCCTATATATAATTCAAAAGTAGTTACTAAATTAATTAACCAAATTATGTTAGATGGTAAAAAAGGTACTGCTGAGAAAATTTTATATCAAGCATTTGATATGATTAAAGAAAAAACTAATGAAGAACCAATGGATGTATATGCAAAAGCATTAGAGAATGTTAAGCCACTTTTAGAAGTTAAATCTAGAAGAGTTGGTGGATCTAACGTTCAAGTTCCAATTGAGGTTAGTGACGATAGAAGTCAAGCATTAGCATTACGTTGGATTGTTAACTATGCTAAGACTAGAAATGGTAATAGCATGGCTGAGAATTTAGCTAATGAAATTATGGATGCTGCAAATGGAGTAGGTGGAGCTGTTAAGAAACGTGATGACGTTCATAAGATGGCTGAAGCTAATAAAGCATTTGCTCATTATAGATGGTAGGAGTAAAAGGATATGGCAAGAGATGTTACAATAGATAAAATTCGTAATATCGGTATTATGGCTCACATTGATGCTGGTAAAACAACTTTTACAGAAAGAGTTTTATTTCATACAGGTATTACTCATAAAATAGGTGAGACACATGATGGTGAATCACAAATGGACTGGATGGAACAAGAAAAAGAACGTGGTATCACTATTACTAGTGCAGCTACAACTGCTCACTGGAAAGGATATCGTTTAAATATCATTGATACTCCAGGACACGTAGACTTTACTGTTGAAGTTCAAAGATCTTTAAGAGTACTAGACGGATCTATCTGTTTATTAGATGGAAACGCTGGCGTTGAACCTCAATCAGAAACAGTTTGGCGTCAAGCTACTGAATACAAAGTTCCAAGAATGATCTTCGTTAATAAGATGGATAAGATTGGTGCAGACTTTGCTTTCAGTTTAGACACAATTGGTAAGAGATTAGGAGTTAATTATGCTCCAATTCAATGGCCTATTGGTGCAGAACAAGAATTCAAAGGTATTATCGATTTAATCGAAAGAAAAGCTTATGAATTCGATAGAACTGACGAACATGAAAATTATAAAGAAATCGAAATTCCTGCTGATTTAAAAGATCTAGTTGAAGAAAAGAGATTAGAATTAGTTGAAAAAGCAGTTGAATTCGATGATGCAATAATGGAAAAATATCTTGAAGGAGAAGAACTTACTGTTGAAGAAATTAAGAGTGCAATTAGAAAAGGTGTTCTAGCTGCTGAATTCTTCCCAGTATTATGTGGTAGTGCTTTATCTAATACAGGTGTTAAACTTGCATTAGATGCAGTTATCGACTACATGCCTGCTCCAACAGATGTTCCTGCTATTGAATGTACTGATAAAAATGGTAACTTAGTAGAACGTCATCCTAGTGATGATGAACCATTTACAGCAATGGCATTTAAGATTATGACAGACCCATTCGTAGGTAGACTTGCTTTCTTTAGAGTTTACTCTGGACACTTATCAAGTGGTTCATATATCTTAAATAGTACAAAAGATGTTAAAGAAAGAGTTGGACGTATTCTTCAAATGCATGCTAACCAAAGAAAAGAAATCACTGATGTTTATACTGGTGAAATCGCTGCTTTAGTTGGATTAAAGAATACTACAACTGCTGATACATTATGTGATGAAAAACATCCAGTTATCATGAATGGTATGGAATTCCCAGAACCAGTTATCGATGAAGCTATTGAACCAAAATCAAAAGCTGATCAAGATAAATTAGGTGTAGCTTTACAAAAGCTTGCTGAAGAAGATCCAACATTCAGATATAAGACTGATGTTGAAACTGGTCAAACAGTTATTAGTGGTATGGGTGAATTACACTTAGAGGTATTAGTAAGAAGAATGAAAGATGAATTCTCAGTAGATGCTAATATCGGTAGACCACAAGTTGCTTACCGTGAAACATTAACTCAAACAGGTGATTGTGAAGGTAAGTATATCAAACAATCTGGTGGACGTGGACAATACGGACATGTATGGATTAAGTTTGAGCCAAATAAGGATAAAGGTTATGAATTCGTTGATGCTATAGTAGGTGGAGTTGTTCCTCGTGAATATATTCCTGTAACTGATAAAGGATTACAAGAAGCTATGGCTGGTGGTATTTTAGCTGGATATCCAATGGTAGATGTTAAGGCTACATTATTCGATGGTTCATACCATGAAGTAGACTCATCTGAAATGGCTTTCAAAATTGCTGCTAGTATGGCATTAAAAGAAGCCTTAAATAAATGTAAACCAGTTCTTCTAGAACCTATTATGAAGGTTGAAGTAGTAGTTCCAGAAGAATACATGGGAAATGTTATGGGAGACTTAACAAGTAGACGTGGACGTCCACTTGGACAAGAATCTCGTGGAAACGCTCTTAAGATTGATGCAATGGTTCCACTATCTGAAATGTTCGGATATGCTACATCATTACGTTCAAATTCTCAAGGTCGTGGTAACTTCACAATGTCAATGGATCATTATGAAGAAGTTCCAAAATCTATCGCTGATGAGATTATAAAGAAAAACAGCGCTCAGTAAAAATAATACTTGAAAAACTTTCAAGCATTAGATAAAATATGTATGTATATAAAAGGAGGAAAAAATTATGGCAAAAGAAAAATTTGACCGTTCTAAACCACACGTTAATATTGGTACTATTGGACACGTTGACCATGGTAAAACAACATTAACAGCTGCAATTACTAAATACTTTGGTAACTTTGTAGATTATGCTGATATCGATAAAGCTCCAGAAGAAAGAGAAAGAGGTATTACTATTAATACTGCTCACGTTGAGTATGAGACTG